>VXOE01000191.1:24732-33319 GCA_009840225.1 Caldilineaceae bacterium SB0662_bin_25
CCCCTGGCGGCCTTTTGCCGGCGGACCACCCCCCCCCGGGCGGGGTGGCGGGGGGGCGGCCGCCCGCGGCGCCCCCCCTGGGGGGGGGCCCCCCCCCCGCCCCCCCCCCCCTCGGCGATGATGGCGTCGCCGGGCAGGACGAGGACGTTGCTGATGTTGACGGGCACGTTGAGGCCCCAAGGGAAGAGCTCGGCCTGGGATGCGTAGTTGGGCGTGAAGCCGACGGTCCATAGGGGCACGCCGATCTGCTGGATGTTGGGCCAGTCGCGTACGCAGCCATCGACGACGATGCCGGCACCGCCGCGGCCCTTGAAGTAGGTGGTCAGCATTTCGCCGACACAGCCGGTGTAGCGGCTGGCGAAGGCCTGGATGACAAGGACGTCGCCGGATTCGACAGTCTCGAAGACGGCCCAGAGCGCGCCGCGCTTTTCGGCGCCTTCCTGGGCGGCGCCGGAAAAAACGTCCTCTCTTTGGGGCATGAAAGCGAGCGTCACGGCCGGGCCTACGACTTTGGCTCCAGGTGTGCGGGGCAGGGGGCCCTGGATGAAGGTATGACGGATGCCAAAGCGGTGCATTGTTGCGCTGGCGGTGGCAGTGCTGACTCGCTTTAGCTGCTCGATGAGTTCAGGCTGAGGGCGGGTAACGGGACCGCCGTCGACGGGCAAGGGCACGCCGGCAGAGGGGACTTCGATGGCCGCGTAGTCGTGGGTGGGTCTGCTCATAGAGCGGGTTCCTCAGGTGGGTGAAACCGGATGGAATGGATAGGCGCCCGCGGTCTGGCTTGGGACGCAATGGTTTTCTGATGGTATGCGAAGAAGTCGATTCCCGCAAACGTCAGGGGTATCGCGGACCTTGTGAGCGGGGAGGCGTGGTCGTTTGGCTGAGTTGTGATTTTTGTGATTCTTGTAATGGGCTGTGATGTGGGTGCGGGCAGACTGAGGCTGGGCCGCATCCCTCAGAGTGTATTGAAGCCGCGCCAGCCGGGGAGTGCGGCTGACTGGCGGATCCATTCGACCATTTGCTCCTCGTCGAGTTCGCCTTCGTAGACGTCGATCCAGCGGGAGTCTTCGTCTTTGCCTGAGCCGGGCGGGACGGGGCTGAGGAGGGCGCCGTTCAGGAATGTTACTCTGACGTAGCGGGTGAGGACGTGGTAGCTGACGAACCACCCTTCGCCTTCGATACCGTAGAAGGGCGAGTTCCACCTCACGGCCTTGCGCACTTCGGGTACGTTGTTCACGATGAGGTCGTCGAGTCGACGACCGACATCGGATTTCCATTCCGGCATAGCGGCGATGTAGGCCTGCACGGGGGCGTCGCCGTCGCCTTTGGGGATCTGGGGATTTCCTCCTGAAAGGAGGACGGGTTTTTTGCCGGCGTTCTCCTGTGCGGTCTCTCTCGAGTTTTTCTTCAGGTCTGTGGTTGTCTTTTGTGGCATGACTGTCACTTCCATCTGTGCTGGAGAAGGTTGAGAGGGCTACTGTTTCTTTCTGGTGTTGAAGGCCACGGCCTGGCGCACCAACTCCATGAAAGCAGGCTCGTCCAGTTCGTCACCTTCGTAGAAGTCGATAGCCCGCCACTTGTTTCCATCCAGGCCGGCGTTGAAGACGTTTTTGGGGTCGGGGAGAAAGGCTCCCTGGCGGAAGGTGATCTTGACCTTGTTCTTGTAGGCGTCGCCGACGGCGATGATGCCATCGTGCTCCCATACGGGGGTGCCTCTCCACTTCCATTCTTTGGTGATTTCGGGACCGGCCTGGTGGAAGAGTTTGCGGAAGAGGGCGAGTTTTTCGCCTCTCCAGTCTGTCAGGGAGGCGATGCGCGCGTCGATCTTTTCGGAAGGGCTCAGATCGACTTGTCGTTTTGAGGGGGCCTTGCGGGTCTTTGCGGGTTTCCCGGACATTCCATTAATGTTTGGGGTGTCAGAACCTGCCTGCGGGCGGTGAATCCATTTATGCTATCGTATCGTACTTTTGGACAGATCTTCAAGCGGGATGACTTTGCGCAGTGCAGCCCAAATGTGTGTGCGTACCAGGGCACCCACAAGAGGTGCCCCTACGGGGGGACACGGCTGGATGGCGCGTTTGGGGTTGCGGGTTTGGGCACCCACAAGGGGTGCCCTTACCGGCATTGGCGAATAGACGGGCCAAGGGCGCGAAGCTTGCGATCCCAGTTAGAAGCCAGCGGGCAGGGCAGATACAAGGGCTGATACGATTGAGGTGGGCGAACCTGTGTGCTACAATGGCGGCAGTTGCGAGAGGCCTTTCGAATTCTGAAGATATGGAGAGAACGGTTCGCGGTGCCTTTGAAACTCCCTTCGACCTTTGCTTTCAGCCAGTCTAGTCTGCAATCCTATGTAAACTGCCCGCGTCGCTTTTGGCTGGCCTATGTGGAGCAGCTCAAATGGCCGGCGTTGGAGGCCGCGCCCGACGACGAGCAGGAAAAACTGCTGAGACTGGGCTGGCAGTTTCATCGGCTTGTCGAGCGGGCTGAGGCCTGTATGCCAACCGATCTGCTGGCGGATGGTTTGGAATATCCACTGGATGAGTGGTTCGAGAGCTATCAGCGCCACCGGCCGGCCGATCTCCCCGCAGATGTCGTTGAAATCGAGCGCGAACTGAGCGCGCCGCTGGAGGTGGGGGCGGGCCAGTACCGGCTGGCCGCGCGCTACGATTTGATCGCGGTGGGCGGAGAGGGGGCGGACAGGCGGGCGGTTATTCTCGACTGGAAGACGAATAAGCGGGTGACGCGGCGTTCGACTTTGCAGCAGCGGATGCAGACACGCGTGTATCCATACGTGCTGGTGGAGGCGAGCGCCGGTTTGCCGTGGGGTCCGTTGTCGCCTGAGCAGGTGGAGATGCGCTACTGGTTCACGGCGGCGCCGGCTGAGCCGGTCTCTTTTGGTTACAGCAGTGAACAGCATGCGGCGAACCGAGCCAGGTTCGAGCAGTTGCTGAACGGGATTCTCAGCGGGGAAAGGGAAAGGGATTTCCCGAAGGTGGCCGATACGGATGAGAATCGGAAGCGATTTTGCGGCTACTGCATTTACCGTTCGCGCTGCGATCGCGGCGTGGAGGCCGGTGAGCTGGAGGAGCAGGACGAGGAGGCGTTTTCGGACGAGGAACTTGAGAGGGCGTTGGAGTTTACGCTGGAGGAGGTACAGGAGCTGGCGTTTTAGGTGGACTGCGCCGAACGCCAGCGCCCGGAGCGCCATGGACGTGAGATATTTTGAGGATACTGATACGCTTCTAGTCGATTTTTCTGACAGGAAAATCGTCGAAACGCGGGATGCAGGAGAGGATCTCTTGATTGAACTGGATTCCGACGGGAAGATAGTCAGCTTGACAGTTGAGCATGCGGGTGAGCATATCGATGTCTTGAAACTATCCTACGAGTGGATTCCCGTGTGATGGGGAAGGGTTGAATTCACGACGGATGGAGGCCTTATGTTAACGAGACTGCAAGTATCCGGCTTCAAAAACCTGGTCGACGTTGATGTCCGATTTGGCCCTTTCACCTGCATCGCCGGTGCGAACGGGACGGGAAAGTCCAACCTGTTTGATGCGATACAGTTTTTGAGCAGGCTTGCCAGCGACACATTTGTTGATGCCGCCGCGTCAGTCCGCGCAGAAGACGAAAAGGCATCATCAGTTCAAAGTCTGTTCCATCGCATAGGCAACGAGTACACAAATAGAATCTCATTCACGGCGGAAATGATAATCCCGGATAAAGGCGTAGACGACTTAGGTCAGGAAGCAAAGGCCAATTTTACATTTCTGCGTTACTCTTTGGACTTGGCCTATCGCGTCGATGACAGACTGCCATTGTCTGGTTCATTTGAGTTGGTCAAGGAGAGCCTGGAGCACATAAAACTTGGCGAAGCGTGGAAACACCTCAGATTCCATCATAGCGCAAAAAGCTGGCGGAACTCAGTCGTCAAAGGGCGCAGGGCGGCTCCATTTATTTCTACTGTGGATCACGAGGGACAGCGAGTAATCCGTTTGCACCAAGATGGTGGCAGCAGTGGGCGCCCTCAGTCTTTCTCGGCGAGCAATCTTCCCCGTACCTTACTCTCAACCGTAAACGCGACCGAAAGTCCAACCGCTCTGCTTGCCCGGCGAGAGATGCAATCTTGGCGTTTGCTCCAACTCGAACCTTCGTCGTTGCGCAGGCCCGACGATTTTATGACACCTCCAGGGATGCGTCCCGATGGCTCCCACCTGCCTGCAACTCTCTATGCGCTAGCGCACTCCGAGAGTCCGGAAAGTACTGATGACCATGATACTTGGGTCTACGAACAGATTGCTTTGAGGTTGACTGACCTGATTGACGATGTATATGAGGTCAGTATCGATAGAGATGAGAGGAGGCAGTTGCTGACCTTGCAAGTTCAGGACAAGAATGGCACGACCTATCCCGCCCGATCTCTGTCCGACGGCACGCTACGATTTCTGGCGCTGGCAGTGCTGGCGCTCGATCCCTCTGCCCAGGGCGTCATCTGTTTGGAGGAGCCGGAAAACGGAATTCATCCTGAACGAATTGCGGCCATGTTGGAGTTGCTTCAGGACATTGCGGTCGACGTTACAAGGTCTGTTGCTAAGGACAATCCTCTACGCCAAGTGATCGTAAATACCCATTCTCCAGCGGTTGTACATCTTGTTCCGCCCGAAAGCCTACTTATAGCGGAGACGGAACAGGCCATCCGCGATGACAAGCGCTTTCAAAAGGCGGTCTTCAGATGGCTGCCGGACAATTGGCGCGGCGAGGCGTCCCCTGGGGCGAGAACTGTGATGAAAGGACGCTTGCTATACTATCTGAATCCTATACCGAATAACGGTAGTCAACTGAGTCTTCTGATGGAAAATGTGGAACTGTACTGACGATGGAGGAACTCCGCTATACGCTGGTTGCTGAAGGAGGTAGCGATAGGGCACTTCTTCCTGTCCTGGACTGGTTGTTGATTGAGAATGGAGTACGCTGTCCCATTCAAGCGGCTTGGGCAGATCTCGGCATTTTGCCGCTTCCTGACAGACCAAAGTTGGCAGACAAGATAGAACGCAGCCTTGCGTTTTACCCCTGTGATCTCCTGTTTGTTCACCGAGATGCAGACAGGGAACCTCGAGAGAAACGCATACGAGAGATACATGAGGCGATTGCTGCTATACCAGATGGCCTGTCGCCCGCTTATGTCTGCGTAATTCCAGTTCGAATGCAAGAGGCCCGGCTCTTGATAGATGAAGACGCTATCAAGGCAGCAGCAGGAAACAGGCGTTATACGGGTCAACTAGAACTGCCCGCAGTAAGTCGGCTGGAAAGTCTACCCGATCCAAAGGGTGTCCTGAGCCAGCTACTCATTCAAGCCAGTGACCTCAACAGACGACGGCTAAGAAGCTTCCGGGTAACCAAACATGCGGAACGCGTCACCGAATTCATAGCTAGTTTTTCGCCGTTGAGACAGCTGAGCGCGTTTGCGGCTCTGGAAGAAGAGGTCAGCAACGCAATTCAGGAAAACAGGTGGTACCTCTGACCTTGGTCGTGGAACATCGCTGCCCACATTGCTTATTATGCCCTCCCAACCCTGGATTCTGAGACCACAAGTTGAGCCTTCGGCAGCGCTGCGGGCTGCGGTGGGTGGGCATCCTCTGGTGGCGCGGTTGCTGGCGCAGCGGGGGATGACCACGGCGGAGAAGGCGCTGCCGTTTCTGGACAGTGCGGCGTATGTGCCGGCGCGGCCGAGCGCGCTGGTGGGCCTGAACCGGGCGGCGAAAATTCTGATGGATGCGGTCCGTCAGGGCAGGAACTTCCTGGTCTGGGGCGATTTCGACGTTGACGGGCAGACGAGCACGACGTTGTTGGTGGCGGCGCTGCGGGAGCTGGCGGGAGCGGAGCGGGTGCGCTTTCACGTGCCGAACCGTTTCAGTGAAGGGCACGGCATCCAGCCCGCGAAGCTGAAGGCGCTGCTGGAGGATGCGAGCTTCGAGCCGCAGGTTCTGCTGACCTGCGATACGGGCATCGGCGATGGTGAGGGGATCGGCATGGCGAAGGGGGCTGGGCTGACGGTGGTGGTCACGGATCACCATGACTTGCCGGCTGAGTTTGCCGACGCTGAGGCGGGCAAGGAGCCTCCATGCGGTGAACCGGCCGACGTTGCCGGCGAGCAGAGCGTGCGTCGGGCGGACGCGATCGTCAACCCCAAGTTTTTGCATGTGGATGACCCTTTGCGCACGCTGCCCGGTGTGGGCGTGGCCTACAAGCTGGTGCAACGGCTGTACGAGCTGGCGGGCGACGCCGAAGGTGCGGCCCAGTTCCTGGACCTGGTGGCGCTGGGTATTGTAGCGGACGTGGCGGAGCAGATGCATGACACGCGCTACTTGCTTCAGACCGGGTTGGACAGGTTGCGGCGGACGGAACGGATCGGGCTTAAGGCGCTGATGGAAATCGCCCGGTTGTCGCCGGACAGCATTGACGCGCAGGCGATCGGTTTTCAGATTGGGCCGCGCATGAACGCGCTGGGGCGGTTGGACGATGCGACGGTGGCGGTGGAGCTGCTGACGACGGATGACGCGATCCGTGCGGGGCAGCTGGCGGCGCAGATGGAGCGGCTGAACAACGAGAGGCGGCTACTGACCAGCCAGATTACGCAGACAGCGTTCGACATGCTGGAGCGGGAGCCGGTTCTGCTGGATTTCAATGCGATTGTTCTGGCGAATCCCAACTGGCACGCGGGGATCATCGGCATCGTTGCGGCGCGGCTGGTTGAGGCATACCATAAGCCGACTGTACTGCTGTGCAGTGCGCCTGGGGAGCCGGCGCGGGGCAGCGCGCGCAGCACGGCGGGGGTGGATATTGGCTGGGCGATCGCGGGGTGTGCGGAGCTGCTGATGCATCACGGCGGGCACCCGGGCGCGGCCGGGGTGACGCTGGAGGCGGCTAACATCGACCGCTTCCGGCGCGAGTTGAGCCGGCAGGTCGACCAGAACAGGATTGATGCGGGGCCGGAAGGCTTGCAAATTGATGCAGAGCTGCCATTCTCCGAGGTGAGCCTTACGCTGGCAGAGGAGATTGAGAGGCTGGCCCCCTTTGGCAACGGCAACCCGCTGCCAAAGTTTGTAAGCCAGAGCCTGAGGGTGGTTCAAGACCGCCGGATTGGGCGGGACGGCGCGCACCGGCGTTTGCTGCTGCAGGATAAGGAGGAGAGGAGGCAGACGGCGGTCTGGTGGCGCAGCGCGGATGTGGAGCTGCCGGGCGGCGAGGTTGATATTGCCTATACGCTGGGCGTAAACGAGTATCGCGGTGAGCGAACGGCTCAGTTGACGCTGGAGGCGGTGCGGGCGGCGGAAGAAGCAGAGGCGACCCGCGTCGTCGAAGGGGTGGAGGGGGAGTGTGTCCTTCATGACTTGCGACGCGAGCTTGTATCCGCGAGCAATCTGCCGTCCTTCGACTGCGCGGTATGGTATGCGGAGGGTACGCGTTTGGGAGAAATTCCCTTGCACTCGCGGTTGGCGTCGACCCGAGCTGAGACGGGTCGTCCGCTGGTGTTGTGGAGCAGTCCGCCGTCGCCGGAGTTGTTGCACTGGCTGGTGGAAAGGGTAGCGCCATCTGAATTGTACTTGATTGGCCGCGACACGGCGGAAGCACAGCCGGATGCGGTGCTGAAGCAGGTGGCGGGGATGGCAAAATGGTCGATGCGGCCGGGCGAGGATGAGGGTCCGGGCGCGGGAGTACAGGACGGCAAGCTTCCCATTGACAGGCTGGCGGCCCGCATCGGTTTAACGGAAGAGATCGTTCGTTGCAGTCTGCTGTGGCTGGAACAGAAGGGGCTGGTGCAGTTGCGGGGATGGGAAGAGGGCGATGTCGCACTGGTGACGCCGGGGGACGGGAGCGAAGGGGACGGCAGTGAGCGAAGGCTCCTGCAGGAGGAGTTGAAGGAACTGCTGGCGGAGGTGCGGGCTTACAGGCGGTTCTTTCAGCGGGCGCCGGTGGGGGCGCTCGGGCTGGACGGGGAACTGCAGTAGTCAGTGGTTAGTGGTCAGGCTCCGTTGGCATTTTGGGGAGGCCTATCAGAAGGCAGCAAGAAAGTCAGGTCTACAGGCTTGTCAGGGATGTTTGGGGCTTGCATGTTGCGAAAAACAAGACCAATCGATCGGCGAAGGCACGCGAAGAACATCTTTTTGAACCACGAAGGGCCACTAAGGGCCGCGAAGAAGACCTTCCCGTCCGCCAAGGCACGCGAAGAGGCGCGAAGAATACGTCTTGATCCACGAAGGGCCGCGAAGAGCATCAAATGCTACCGGGATTTTCCTTGGGTGAATGCGCGGGTCAGCCGCGCTTTGCTGCCGTTAAACGCTGTTCAGCCAAACGTAAACGATCCCTAGTGAACTGCTAAGCCATGTTCTGAGTGCTTACTGTGTGCGGTCTGCCTGGGCGGAATGTGCTGCCAGGAGTTGTGTGCCGGGCTCTTGATGGTCATGGGCGAGTGGGTTGGGGCCAATTCGGGCTTGTCGTGCCTGCGCCGGCTCACGCCTCGGTACGAGCCACGACGCGGGGTGGGGTGGGGGGTTAATCCTGGTCGCAGCGGGTCGTCAAGGTCATT
>VXOE01000294.1 GCA_009840225.1 Caldilineaceae bacterium SB0662_bin_25
GACATTCGTAACAGGTGCCTATTCGAACGTGTCCAGCCAGACCACGTCCCGCCAGTCCCATCAGATCCCCTTACGTGCCGGCCTTGTGCCTGCCCTCGCATCCGCCCCAACTGACGGACGCCACCGCACGGCCAGGCCTGGCGCCTGCATATGTCTCGCCCAAAGACGGTAAACAGCGCCAGCCACCGCTGTCATGATTTCCCTGCCAGACTGTTCCCACCCAAATCTGGGATGCACCCGAATAAACTCAGGGCACACAATGGGCTCTGACTATCCGCACTTATGCCACTGTACGTGGGTGCCTATAGGCGCCGCGTACCAGAACCTTGCAGTCACCTTCTTTCGACCCACTTCCGCGCAAATCTACGATAGCCCCCGAGGCTGTCCGCGCCGCCGTTGGAGCGTATGTCAATCGGGCCTCATGCACGAGCCCAGGTTGCCAGATTCGCCTGAGCTCGTCCGTACCAAAGGTAAGTCCTGTACCCTTCCCATACCATGCTGGAACCAATGTATCTCCCGTTTGATACCGTAAACTATGGGCGGTCAACCCAATGACAGTGCGCCTGTCTTGCCTGCCTCTCCGCAATTCCGAATACGCCATACGGAATACGCAACAGAGAGATTCCCAACTTGAAGGCGAAGGCAACCTGCCATTGCCGTGCTGGCAAAAATGGATTAGAGTACCCAAAAACAGTCCTATCAGGAGAACCTGCATGAACCCCACCTCAACCTTGCCCCAACCGACTGCAAACGTCGCGCAGGCTAAATCCGACATTGACCACTATGGCTACTGTCTCATTGAAAATGCCTTAGACCTCGTAGTCGTGAACGCCGCGCTCAAGAGACTCAAGGAACAGGCCGCCGCCGAACTGGAACAGGGCGCGGCCTTCGAAGACGGCGGCCCCAAACAGCAGTGGGGTGCCTTCACCGACGGGAAGGGACGCCCGCGGCAGCAAGCCTATACTGCTGCCGCCGGGGGCGTAAACCAACTCGTCTGGATGCTGGTCAATAAGGGCCAGGTTTTCCGCAACATTCTCTTCACCGCAAGCGTACGCGCCGTTGTCGATCATCTGCTGGGCGACGACTACCTGCTGTCCAGCTACTCAGCCAATATCGCCAAGCCCGGCGGCGTCGCCATGAACCTGCACACCGATCAGTGGTGGATGCCTAACCCCGTCAATCGGGAGCCGTCACCGGTTCCGGTTGGATCGATCACTCGCGAACGCACCAATCTGAAGGGCGAAGAGGCTCCACCCATGATCGCGCCCTGCGTCTGTGTAAACGTAATGTGGATGCTCAACGACTTCAGCGCCGAAAATGGCGGGACCCGTTTCGTACCCGGCAGTCATCTCCGCGGCCGGCCCCCCAGACAGTGGGACGGCGACGGCGAAACGCTCGCAGCCGAAGGACCGGCAGGCACCGCGATGATATTTGACGGGCGGCTCTGGCACGGGACAGGCGCAAATGTCAGTTCCGAAAGCCGCTACGGCCTCCTCACCACCTTCTGCGGTCCGCAGTTCCGCCCCCAGGAGAACTTCACCATTGGCGCCCGCCCCGAACTCCTGGCAGATGCCTCTACGGAACTGCTTGCACTTCTGGGGTTCAAAACCTGGAGCGGCTATGGACGCGTGGAAAGCCCTGTCGCCGAATTCGTCAGCCAGGACGAGAGGTCCCTGGGCGAGTTACGCGCCTGATTGCCTGAAAGCGCCGAGGGCAATAAAGTCTCAACTGAAATACTGCCCAATCGGGCCGGAATCCACGTCCCGATTCCAAAGAGATCTCCCCAGACGCCCAGATAGGAATCCGGCACACAGCCGAGTCTCACACTTTTGGCAATACTTCATATTGAGGGTGTCTCTATGATATACTCCCAGAGCAGTCAATTCTGACCGACGAGGAGACTTTGTGAGCGGAAACTGGACACGAAACGCATTTGTATATCTGCTGATACTGGTGGCTGCCGCCGCCCTCTTTCTGAATGTGTATGGCCCCAACGAAAGGCCTCAGAACATCAGTCTGAGCGACGTAGCAAGGCAGATCGAGCGGGGCGAGGTTTCCCGTATTGACGTCCGCGGCGAAAGACTACAGATATTTTCCCCTGGCAGCGAGGCTCCCCTTGCCAGCCGCAAAGAGGAAAGCGTTGCTCTGACTCGAACCTTGCAGGGAATGGGCGTGTCAGAGGAGAGGCTGTCACAGGTCAAGATTAATGTTCAGCCGCCTTCGAATTCAGACAACTGGTTTGCTCTGGTCATCAACCTGCTCCCTCTCATACTGATCGCCGGCCTGTTTCTGTTTCTGTTTAGACAGAGCCAGTCTGGCAACAACCAGGCCCTTTCTTTCGGAAAGAGCAAGGCGCGCATGTTTGTCGGCGACCGTCCTACCGTCACCTTCAGTGACGTTGCCGGTGCCGATGAAGCCAAGCAGGAGCTTGAAGAGATCGTAGAGTTCCTCAAGGAACCGCAGAAATTCGTTGCCCTGGGAGCTCGCATTCCCAAGGGTGTACTGCTCGTCGGGCCGCCCGGAACGGGCAAGACGCTGATGGCCAAGGCCGTCTCAGGCGAAGCCGGTGTGCCCTTCTTCAGCATTAGCGGCTCTGAATTCGTCGAAATGTTCGTCGGCGTCGGTGCCAGCCGTGTCCGCGACCTGTTCGAGCAGGCCAAACGCAACAGCCCCTGCATCGTCTTCATTGACGAAATTGACGCAGTTGGGCGCTATCGCGGCACCGGCTTGGGTGGCTCCCACGATGAACGCGAACAAACGCTTAATCAGATCCTGGTGGAGATGGACGGCTTCGGCACCGATACCAACGTCATTCTGGTGGCCGCAACAAACCGTCCCGACATCCTCGATCCCGCCCTTCTGCGTCCCGGTCGCTTCGACAGACGTGTCACCATGGATCGCCCCGACCTGCAGGGCCGCAGGGCCATTCTCGATGTACACGTAAAGGGTAAACCGCTGGACCCTGACGTGAACCTGGAACTGATTGCCCGGCAGACGCCAGGTTTCGTCGGCGCCGACCTCGAAAACCTGGTAAATGAGGCCGCGATCCTGGCCGCAAGGCGCAACCGCCGCACGATAGCTATGACGGAAATGCAGGAGTCGATTGAGCGAATCGCGATGGGCGGCCCCGAACGCCGCAGCCGCCTCATCACCGACCGCGAGCGACGCGTTGTAGCCTACCACGAATCGGGCCACGCCATCATCGCGCATGTTGTCAAGGGCGCAGACCCGCTGCAAAAGGTCTCCATTATACCTCGCGGCATGTCGGGAGGCGTCACTCTGACCGTGCCCGAGCGAGACCGCTACCTCCTGCCGCGGTCCTACTTCATTGACCGCATCGCTGTAGGCCTCGGTGGGCGCGTTGCAGAGGAGCTTGTCTTCGGGGACATTTCAAACGGGGCCAGCGACGACATCCAGACCATCACGCGCATGGCGCGAGCGATGGTGATGAAGTACGGCATGAGCGAAAGTATGGGACCTCTCCAGATCGGAAGCCAGCAGGAAAATCCATTTCTGGGGAGGGAGCTGACCGAGCAGCGAGACTACAGCGAAGAGGTCGCCGAGGCGTTGGACAGCGAGGTGCAAAGGATCGTGAATGAACAGCACGACCGTGTGCGAAACATTCTCAGGATCCATCGTCTCCGTCTGGATGCAGTGGCCGAGGCCTTGCTTGAACGCGAAACGTTGGAAGAGGAGGAGTTTGTCGACGTATTCGAAGGCAACGTGGACGCAGACAATCTACCCAATCCACTCGCGCTCCAACCCGCTTGACGAGCGCCGCGTAACCCGCAAACATACGGCCCGTCGACTTCTCCTTCCAACCGGCCCTCCCACCGCAGGTGCACCCCTAGTGGGTGCCCTCGTCCGCGCCGCGACTCCCTAACCCCACCTACCCGCCATCCCCCGTAGGGGCATCCCTTGTGGGTGCCCTCGTACGCGCCACGAC
>VXOE01000209.1 GCA_009840225.1 Caldilineaceae bacterium SB0662_bin_25
CATGAAGACGTCTACATGCGGAAAGCTGTCCTGGAGTTGCGGACTGGGTTTGACGCCCACCATGCAACCCATCAGTGCCAGAGTTCGGTTGGAACGAGCCAGTTTCCACGGTTTGAGGTTGCTGGCCTTACCGATGCCCTTGTTTTCGGCGCTCTGGCGGACTACGCAGGTGTTGAGTACGACGATATCGGCGTCATCCATCGCCTCGGTTGGATGGTAGCCGATCCTTTCCAACTCCGCGGCCACATGATTGGAGTCGGCGACATTCATCTGGCAGCCGATGGTCCAGATGTGGTATGCGCCCTTGCCTACTGTTGCCGGCATGGAAGCCGCGGGTGCGTGGACTTCGGGAAGCGGGGCCTGATTCAATACGATTGTGTCCGGAACCCCGTCAGGCTTAAGAGTAGTCGCCAGTTCGAAAATCTCAGGATTCGGATCGGGATTGCGCTCGGACATTTTCTCCTCTTCAAAAGGCAGCGGTTCTTTCACGGTGAGACGCGTACCTAATTCGGAATGTATTCTATCGATGTGAGGGCACTTGGTCAAAAACTGGGGCCGTCACTGCCGGTCGATAGCGTTTGCAGAAGCTCTTTCTGCAGCTCCCACAGACTCTCGCTGACTGAGACGTCGTACGGCTTCGGATCGATCAGTCTACGTACGCCCTCATCAAGTTCGGCCACATCTGCCTGGCGCTGGGCCCGAATCTCCTCAAGGGAAGGCCTTTCGCACACCATTTGCCCTTCAATAAGTACGTCAGACAGAAGAGGTTCGATTCGGGAAATGCTCGCGTAGGGCAGACTCCTTCGTTTGGTGGAATCACGTGGATGGAGCAGTTGAATGTTAGAGCTGTCCTGCAGATTTGCAGGGCTGAGCCGGCCGTAACAGTTCTGCCACTCTTTGGCCGGATCCTCCTTGTTTAGGGTCAAGAGGTCGGCGGTAGCCAGGCCACGCGAGTCGACAATGCGCCAAACTCGCTTGTTGCCGGGAATCGCCGTCTTTCCAGGTTCCTCCGAGACCTTGGTAGTCGGTTGCCAGCCTTCTCTTACTTTCAGGCCAACCAGTTTGTAGACGCCACCCAACGAACTGTCCCCCTCGGAAGTGATGAGGCGGGTCCCTACGCCGTATACGAGGCGGCGAACGATGCTGTCGGCGTCCAGGCCATTGCGGGCGGCCTCATGAGCAATTTGCAGTTTAATATTCCGGATTGCCAGTTCATCCAGTCGATCTGAAAGCACGATGGACGCGTTGGGAAAACCTGATTCGTCCAGCATTTGGGCGACTCTCGTACTCAGATGAGCGAGATCGCCTGAGTCGAGGCGCACGCCGACGGGCGCAAACCCTTTCTGCCTCAGTTTTTCGAAAACGCGAATCGCGTTGGGCACACCGCACTCCAGCGTATCGATCGTATCTACGAGAAGCAAACATTCGTCGGGATAGACATCGGCGTAGGCCTGAAACGCGTCGAGTTCGGTCATGCCCTGGGCCAGGAAAGCCTGTACAAGTGAATGGGCGTGCGTGCCTTTTGGTGGATAGCCAAGCGCGTGTGAGATACCGGCGTTGGAGGAGAAGTCGGCGCCGCCGATCAATGCTGCGCGCGTGCCTGCGTTGCCGCCGCGGTCATGGGCGCGGCGCACTCCGAACTCGAGCACCAGCGCGCCGCCGGCGCTCTCACGAACGCGGACTGCCTTGGTGGCGATGAGTGTCTGGTAGTTGAGAATGTTCAGCAGGGGCGTTTCCAGAATCTGGGCAAGGGCGAGAGGGCCGGTCACCACAGTCAGAGGAACGTGCGCGTGGACTACCCGCCCTTCGGGAATCGCCTGGATCGAGATGCCGCCAAAGTTCCCGTTCTGGGCCAGCCAGGAGAGGAAGTCCTCTGCAAATAGCGGGCGTCCGGTACGGGAGGTCATTCCCCGCATCAGCGAGATTTCTTCCTTACGGAAACGGGCTTCCTCCATCCAGTCGAGGAGCCACTCCAGCCCGGCATTGACACAGAAGCCGGCCCGGTGCTCGCCGTAGTCCGGGTAGTTGCGAAAGAAGTGGTCGAATTGGGCCTGCCGTTCGTGCATTCCGAGGCGAAAATACAACTGCGCCATCGTCAGTTGATACTGATCGGTGAACAAGATGCCTTCGGCTGTGGATCTGGATTTCATGAATTGAGTTCAACCGGCCAACTGGTCGGCGGTGGGCTCCGCTCAGCAGAACCAGTGCTCGGTAAGGCGCGGGGGCCGGGGGACGTAGGAGGGAAGAGCTGGAAGTACAGGAGGCGGGCGGCCGGCAGCCCGGTGCGCTTCGCATTCGATAGTGTGAAATACGGTGTATGGACCTGCCGAGACTCCAACGTGCGACGGAGGCGTTGCGCCTGCTACGGAGGACGCGTCTTCGGACTCGCTCTGGGCGGCCATTTCGGCGATACGGGCTACCTGCTGCTGAAGCGCGTCCATGCGCGGGTCGGGGTGCTGCCAGCGGTAGGTGAAGTTGGCGGCGTCGAGCGTTCCCTTCCATTCGTCAGCGTCTTCGCCGGAGAGCAGGGCGCTCCCTGGGGGAACGAGCATGCGAATCGAAAGCTGGACTGCGGGCACATGCGGTATGAGGCCCTGTTCCCGGATCCATCTCAGCATGAAGAGATAGTCGTCCAGGGCGGTCCAGGGGGTGAAGGGCATCCAGGTTGGCTGGATGGAGAGGCCTGCCTCGTCGACAGCGACTAGCGCCTCCTCCATGTGACGGCGGGTGTGGCCCTTTTGGAGGCGGGAGAGAACATGGTCGCTGGTGGACTCGAAGGCGGAGACGACGAAAGATGCGCCGTGCTCAACAAGCTCGGGCAGGAGCCGACGATGTTTGAGTAGATGCTCCACCTTGGCAGTGAAGTCGAAACTCACATTGGGAAAGGCGTCGTGTAGGGCACGGGCTACTTTGCGGGCGTGGCCAGGGCCGTTGAGGAAGTCGGGGTCGCCAAAGGTGATGTGGCGGGCGCCGTTGTCAACCTGTTGGGCGATGTCTGCGAGAACGGTCTCGACGGGGACGACGAAAAAGCGGCCGTTGTATACGGGTACGACCGGGCAGTGGCGGCAGGTGTGCAGACAGCCGCGAGTGGCCTCGGTGTAGCCGGCAGGATAGGCGACGGGTTCTTCGACCTGTTGGCCATTGCCGGTTGCACTTCCATTTGTTGCAGTAGTGGACCCCGGGACGTAGTGGGCATAGCTGTCCAGAGAGGGCAAAGGGTTTCGGACCGGTACAGGCAGTGTGTGCCGGCCCAAATGGGGTGATGCCTCTCGATACGTGGTGGTAAGTCCGGGCACTTCTTCCAAGGGACTGCCTGCGTGCAGGGCCTGCGCCAGGGCGACCAGTACGGGCTCGGATTCACCGGCGATGACCGAGTCGGCGACCCCTGTGCGGCTGTCTCCGGGTTGCAGCAGGTGACGGCGATTGAGCCAAGCGTACAGCCCAAAGAAGCAGAGGTGGGCGCCGGGATTTACTGTCCGGGCCTTGTGAGCAGCGTCGACCCCGATTCGCAGGGCGGTATGCATGGGTACGGCGATGGCAATCAGGTCTGCTCCAGCCGCCTTGGCTGTTGGGAAATCTTCGACGGCCAGGTCGGCAGTTGCGGCGTCGAAGCCGGCGGCGCGCAGGGCGGCCAGCGGCCATGCCAGGCTGAGAGGCTGGTGACCGAGCTCGTAGCAGGAGATGAGTAGAATTGAGCTGTGCATCGGTACTTTGTCGAGGGGGACGGAAGGGCCGCGGCCCGCCTCAAGAGATTCAGGAATGTTAGTCAGTTCGAACGCGCTTGGATTATATACTATCATCGCCGATTCGCTCTAGCGGCCGATTTTCCTGCGGGCGCGCCCGGTGGAAATTAAACAGAGAAACATACGTGTCGCACGAGAGCCTTTGAGAGTTTGAGAGTGTTTACGAGCGTTGGGCAGATTGTCTGAATCAGGATTTGC
>VXOE01000030.1 GCA_009840225.1 Caldilineaceae bacterium SB0662_bin_25
GGCAGATTCCCAGTATGTGCCAGCGCAGGCAAGGTAGGAGAGGCAACGCCCCCCCTCCTACAACGTGCCTCGCCGACCTGGTGTCGACATTGGTGACATGTGCCCAATCGAAAGAGTTTCGCCAAACCACGTCCCGCCAGTCCCATCAGATCCCCGTAGGGGCAGGCCTTGTGCCTGCCCTTTCCCCCAAGAGCTATGATGCACCCGATTTTGAAACCCCTGTCCCACTTGCCTGGCCAACTTCCTCAGACCCTCCACGGCTCGGGCCTGAAGGGATTCCTGTGCTCCCTAGTCAAAAAATGCTGTCTGTGCTGGAGTTCTGCGCTCGGTATCTCCGCCTGCCACAATATGGACCTTCCCATCTGCTCGATCATATCTGACCTCCGAGTTTTCCAACTCGCCCCAAACGCCAGCATGCCCGCTCACGAAACTTTCGCTCTCGATTCCGTCTCCCAAGGGTCTCCTGAGGCTGACATGCCACGACGGTATCCTGAAAGCCTCAATCTGCTTTCCACCGTAGATCTCCATCGTCGTGTATACCGACTGCCGAATCGCCGTCCTGCCATTCTCGTAAGGAAACTTCAGCGACCCGATCCAGGTCGTTTCATACGTGGCCTTGTCCGTAATCCATACACCGAACCACTCCCCGTCGGAGTCGGCCCCGTCCGCAGCGATAGTGACCCGGTATTCTCCCGCGCCCCAGTTGTAGGCGCGCCGGACACTAATGAAATCGCCTTCATGTCCCGATGAATCAACCCACGTCTCCTCTGAATCTGCCACCCGTGCAAAGGCCAGATCTCTCGTTTCCCATCTTGAAAAAACAAGCGCCTTCCTGCCGGATTCATCGGGGTGACCAAATGCATTGGTCTGCAGTCCGAAGCAGAATTCGGTATCTGCAATTTCGCCCTGGCATAACATCAGATACAGCCCGTATTCGTCCGAAAAGTCGCCAGGGTCGTTATGAACTGTGAAGTCAAACGTCAACTCCCTGATCCCCTCTCGGCCGTCCCCCGCAAGATCTCGGTCCTGTCCCCACTCCCACCACAGATAGGCCATGTGTTCCGGCGTCGTGATCCTCTTTGCCAGCCTGGGAACAGGCGTTGCCGTGGGCGTCGGGGTCGGCGTAGGCACGCCTGCCACCACAGGTACTCTCTCAACATCGGAAATAACCAGGTCCTCACCATACACCCACCCGGACTGACCCTCATATTCGATCTGCCACCAACTTCCGTCGAAGTTCCTCCCGGTGACGGGATGCTGTTGACCGGTCTCCAACTCCCCCATCACCGCATAAATTCTCGCCGGTCCACGGCGTACCGTCAGGACTCCGTCTACCGTCAAGAGTGATACGACCACAGGCTCATCATCTGCAGTCTCAGGATCGCCCGGCTCAGCATCAGCAGGCTCGGTCCAACGTAGCCGGCGCACCATCTCCACAAGCGCCGGCTCCAGTTCAGACATCTCCTGTCCATGAATGCTGGTTGCCAGTACCAACAATGTTTCGCCATCGGGGGCGAGCAACCAGAACTGCAACCCAGCATAAGGGCCTTCCTCTTCGCCGAAGCGGATGATAACCGTCTCTTCGCCCTCCCGTAAATCAGTGACCAGTTCCACAGGCGCTCCCTCTTCCTCCAAAACGTCTGCGCCCTCCCCTTCGATGCCCTGGTCCCCTGCCAGCGCGGCTGCGGCCTGCTCCGCAATCTCCCGCAACGACATGCCGCCGGTTTCGTATGCCAGCGCCACTATGAAGTTGCTGGAACCCTGGCCAACCTGAAGACCCAGACCTGCAACCGCCGCCGCCTCCCCGCCAGTCAACCGCGAGACCAGCGCCGCAATCCTGTCTGTATCAACCCGCGCGCCAACTTCAGCGGAAAGTGCCGCCAGGTCGGCCGCCGTAGGCTGGGCGGGATCGAAGAAGAACCATCCCGAAGGGTAGGATAGCGCCAGGTTGTGCCTTGTGCTGTCGAACGCCAGCCGGCAGCGTCGGCCCGCCGCACCGCCTGTGTGTCGCCGATGGCCGTCACCAGGCCGCCGTAAATCCACCCCAGACGCTCCTCGTAGAAGATCTGCCACCAGTCTCCCGCACTGTTCTGACCAACAATCGGAAAGCGTCGTCCCGCCACTGCCGTACCGATGACGGGATGATCCGTCCCCGGTCCGCCCCGCACGTTCATGGGACGCACTACCGATACCGCCGGCCCTGCCAGAGACTCAGGCCAAAACTGCTCCTCCCACCGCACCCGCCAGACCATCTCACGTAGCAACGGCTCCAACTCTGCAAACTCTTCATCGCCAATGAAAAACTCAAAAGCCAGTATCGACTGCGAGTCCGGCGATACAAGGAGGACCTTCCAGACCCCGACCGGTGCCTTCTCAGCGGAAGCTTCTCCGGCTCGATAACGGAGTGAAATAACCCTTTCATCGCCCGGCCGCAGGCCCGAAACGACCTCCGCATTCTCGATATGGAAGTCGGGATCTGGGTTGGTGTAGATGTCTCTGAAGATCTGAAGCGCGAGTTGCTCCACAGTCAGGCCGCCAGACGAACTGTAGGAGGCCACGAATACGTTGTCAGGCACGCCGGCGCGTTGAAAGCCAACCCAATCAGTTGGGTTCGGCCCCCGTCTCTTCTCTTCTGCTTCTGTCCGGCTCTGTCCGACCCGTGCAGGTATCAGTTCTCCGACGTCGGCTGCACTGATACCTCTGCCCAGTGCCGCTGACAGGTCTGCAAGATCTGCAGGCGAAGGCTTGCTGGCTTCAAAAAAGACCCAATCTTGAGGGTAGACGATGGACAGTTGCCTGCCTCTCTCTTCGAAGGTCGTCCAAGCTCTATCGCTCTCCGTCCGTTCTTCCTGCATCCCTCCCGCAGGCGGCGCAAATGGATTCCTCACCCGCACCGCCGCCAACGCGGGCCGTGGTTGTCGGGTTGCAAAACTTTTTCCGGCAAGGCCGTCTCGTCCAGAAGCGAACGTCACCGTCTGCGCCGACACCCACCCCATCTGACCGGCCAGCGCCGCCGCAGAGCCCATGCCTTGCTTCGTGTCCGCTGGCACGTATGCGGCCAGCCACCAGTCTCCGCTCCGGTCCGGACGGACAAGCGCAATCTGTTGACCCCCGGTGACCCAGCCTATAACGGGGGACGCCTCACTGGGACCGCTCCGCACGCCTGTTGTACGACCGACCTCTGCTGCAAGGGGAGCGGGCATTGCGTCCGCCTTCTGCCCGTCCCAGCGCACGCGGTGCACGATCTCCGTCAGAAGCGGCTCCAGGCCATCGAACTCGGCCGCGAGAACTTCAAACCTCAGCACCAGGTGGGCATCCGAGTCCGCCGACTCTACGACCACAATCCAGACAATGGTCTCCCTGCCGGACGGCCTGTCGCCGCCCCCGCCGCCAAAACGAATCGAACCCGAGAATTCTTCCTGCGGGCGCAAGCCCGATATGACCCCCACGCGGTCCGGTTCAATTCCTTCCTCCTGACTCAGTTCCGATGCGATACGCTGCAAGCGCCCGTGTAGGTTCATACCCTCTGCAGGCACGACCTCCACCGAGATACTGTTGGCCGCTGCCAGCTCCGGTGACTCCCTTGGATGCAGTTGATAACCCAGACCGACCAATCCAGCGTCCACCCTCTCCTCCGCTACCGGCAGTAGCTCTTGCAACGCTTCGGCAAGGGAAGGCAGATCCGTCCCAGCCAGCAAAACCGTTGGATCATCTGCCGTTGGTTCGACAAACAACCAACCTGGCGGGTAGGAGATCGTCAACCCATGAGCCTTGACCTCAAATCTTTTCCAGGTGCTGGCCACCGGCAGGCCCCGCTGTTGAAGAGGAACTGCTGCGCTCGTCGCCTCCGGCGTGGCCGTGGCCCCCTGTAGGGCCGGCGCCGCGCGCAACTGTCCTGCCACTGACAAAGACGCGAACAGCAGAAAGAACAGAATCAGATGGCCATTCCTCAGCTTCTCTATTGCAATCTGCGTGCTGTCACCCTTAGCGTTCATCGAAACTCCACCCGGCCATCCCACTGTAGGGGCACCCCTTGTGGGTGCCCACGCCCGCAGCCGTCAACTGCTCCATACAGCTATTCCCCGTAGGGGCGCCCCTTGTGGGTGCCCACGCCCGCAGCCGTCAACTGCTCCATACAGCTATTCTCCGTAGGGGCACCCCTTGTGGGTGCCCTCGCGGTTGCCCCACCCTGGAAGGCGTTACGTGAGACTCCGTATCTCTCATGGATTGACAACATCATGGGCCTGCAGATTCCAGGTCAGACAGACGCCCCCGATATGAAGTCGAAACTCTTTCGCCTGTCCTGCACTGGCACAAGGTTGCCCTCGCCGAAATACGTACAGCTTCTGCATTCGGCTGTCGGCAACGCAATTGGTGGACATTCGCCAATTGTTGCAGAAAGGGCAGAACGCAACAAGCGCCTGAAATCCCCCAGAGCTGATTGCCACAGAACGAAGAACAGAGTCCCAATGCCTCGAACCCGGTAAGATCTTTCCAACCCGCTCCCCGCCATACGCTTCCACCACCCACAGTTCAGCCTACCTAAACGAGGGCAGGACCTGCCCATAATGTCACCCAATCTCGGTTCCCCCGGCACGTCCAGCACGGACAAGTGTGCGCTTCACTTTGAACCGCTGCTTACTCGGTGCTATAGTAATTTTATGCACACTGAGACAACGCCTGAACCATCAGGCAAGGACGAAAACGACAGACTCGATCCGAATCCCGAGTCGTCCCCAAGCCCGGTCCCGCCCCAACAGGCTAACTCTGCTCCTCCGGATAGGCAACGCACCTGGTCGCGGCGCCGCTTCTTGGCCGCCGCAGCCGCTGGGCTTGGCGTTCTTGTCGGCGCCTGCAGCAACGGTGAACCATCCCTGGACGCCGCCTCCCTGTCTGCAACCTCTTCGACCCCCGGATCGTACAAGGGGTATCTACCCTGGGTCCAAATGCGCGGTCTGCGCCCCGCCGCGGTGCCCGTTTTCACGCCGACACCGCCTAAAGCGACCCTGACACCATTCCCAACCGACACGCCAGTCCCGACCAATACAACAGTCCCGCCGACGCCCACCTACACGCCGACGCCGACTGTGACCCCGTTTCCACCCGGTCCGCCGAGCAAGCTGGGTATCTTCATCACCCGCAACCATCCCAGCGTCTTCAACGTTCTCCGCAGCGGTGGCGTCGCCGTCGTCAAAACACTGGAACTGGACTTTCGTTTCGCCCGCCAGATCAAAGAAGCCGCGCCTACGACCCGCCTGATCGGGCGCATCGACCTGCCCCAGCTGCAGCTGCAGAATCTCAACGCCAGGGCCGCTGCCCAGGACTTCGTCAACCGTCTCTGGCCCATCGCCGACCATCCCGAGCGTCGCCTCTTCTACGACGGCTGGGAAGCCTACAACGAACCGGTGGCCGGAAACCTGGACGAATTCAAACGCCTGACCGAGTTCGAAGTCGAACGGACTCGGCTCCTCGCCCAGGGAGGCCTCCGTAGCGTAATCGGCAACTTCGGCACCGGCCAGCCGTCTCCCGAAATGTGGGAGCATTTCCTGCCCGCTGTCGCCGAAGCTCAGGCCCACGATGGTTGGCTGGGATTGCACGAGTATTCCGCCCCAACCATCTACTATGCCAGCACACGTGACGGCCAGGGCCGATACCCGGGCGTGGCGCCGCATGACACCGGCTGGCTGACGCTGCGCTACCGCCAGCTCTACAATCAGATCCTCAAGCCCGCCGGCCGCGCAATTCCGCTGGTCATGACCGAACTGGGCGTAGATGGCCTCGTCACCAATCGTCCAGGTCCGCAAGACGCCAAAGGCTGGCAGCACTTCCAGGAATACTGGGCACAGCACGGCTTCGGCTCCTGGGGACCGGGTGCATACGTGGAGCAGCTTGTCTGGTATGATCAGGCAATGCAACAGGACGCCTATGTGATAGGCGGCTGTATCTTCGCCTTGGCGGCCAGCCCCGGCTGGGAATCTTATGAGATCGGCGGGCACGTGGAGTCGGTGCTGCACCAGTACCTGAGCGTCCATCCGCAGCGCTAGCCGCTTCGGCTCTCCTCAGATCCGGCGGGCCGGCGCCAGACAACCGCCGACTGAGACTCGCGACCCAACGACCATCTTCCGTTACGGTGAACTCTCTGAGCGACATTCATCGCGGTTTGGCCCAAACCGGCATCTATTTCTTTATCGCGCTGGGCGTGTGGGCCGTCTGGTTCCGCATTCGCTCCCGCCCGCTCGACGGCAGCTGGTACGGTGCCGCGGTAATCGGCGAACTGCTGATGATCATCGAGTTTCTGCTGGGGTGGGTGCTCTACGGTCAGGGCCATGGCGGAAACCTGTCACGCGCTTTCGTTCACATTCTCTACGCCACCGTCGCCGTCATCACCCTTCCGGCAGCCTATCTCTATCTGAGCCGCCTGCAGGATGAAAATGTAAAGACAGTCCTTTTCGCAATCGTCTGCTTCTTTCTGATGGAGGTCGTCATTCGCGCCCGTGTCGTAGCGCTGGTATAATCTGCTCCCAGAGCCAGTCCTGTCCGACACCTTGGTCCTGGCTGTGTTCAACAGCATTACAGAGCCGGCCTGAACGCCAAGCGCAATCTTCAATATAGTCATCGAGACACCATCGCCAAGACCATGTCCCGTTCCGTGCTGGTACTGAATGCAACCTTCGAGCCCTTGAGTCTCGTCTCTGTGCGGCGGGCAGTCGTTCTGCTGTTGCGCGACAAAGCCGAGCTGGTCGAGGCGACCGAACGCATGCTGCACAGCGCCAACCAGGCCCTGCCCGAGCCCCTGGTGATTCGTCTTGTCCGTTACGTCCGACTGCCCCATCGCTCCGTACCGCCCACCCGCAGCGCCGTAATCCTCAGAGACGCTTACACCTGCCAGTACTGCGGCGACACCCCGGGCAAACACGCACTGACCGTGGACCATGTGATCCCTCGCTGTCGCGGCGGCGATCACAGCTGGACCAATCTGGCCACCGCCTGCAAGCGCTGCAACTGCAAAAAGGGTGGCATGAGCCCCCGCGAAGCCGGCATGACGCTGATCCGGCGTCCCTTTGAACCCACCTATGTCGCCCTCGTCCTCCTGAGCAACCCAACCGCCGCTTCCCGCTGGGAAACGATGATGGGCGCCGCATTCTAGCCCCGTTCAATCGCCGCGCCGGCCTGCCGCGACAACCGGAAACCACTCTCCAGAGACCTCTATGAACAGGCCCCAACAGGAAACATTGGACGCCGTAATCCGGCGCATTCACGATCTGAACGAGCAGTCCCTCCTGCAGCTCTCGCAATACGTGGGCTACCTCAAATGGCAGGAGGAGCTCTGGCAAAGTCTTCTGGAAGAGGAAGGCTCAGACGATACCGGCTTCGCCCTCGTTTGGAAATGCGACCTGTTGGAGCTCTTCCCCAATTCCCGCCACAGCGCCACCCGCACGCCCGACCTGATGGAGGTGCGCATCGACACGGCCAGCTGCGGTATGGTGCAGCAGCCTGCTCTGTGGCAGCACCCACCCGTCGAAGGCAGCGCCGTCGTCGAATACGATCTGCACGTACCCCCGGAGATCGATCGGCTGCGCATGCAGTTCGCCATCGGCATACGCGACGGCGCCCAGATGGAAGACGACAACTTCTGTGCCTTCCGCGTCCTCCTCAACGGCGTGCGCATCTGGAGCAGCACAAAGCAGAGCTGCGAGTGGGAACGCTTCGTCACCGACCTGCCCAATCAGGCCGGCCAGCACGCGGTCCTCCAGCTCATGACCGACGGTCTCGGCAACAGCCGCTGGAACTGGGCAGTCTGGGCCGAACCCCAACTCCTCGGGTACGCCGCCAACCCACAAGACACCGCAAGTGAGGCGTAAGGAGCACAGGGGAATCCCAGTTCCTTTACCTTCCTTTCCCACCCTGCAAGGTGGATGACGGAGCCCCCAATGCCGGTCCTCGACCTCATTGCCTGGCTTCTACTCGTCCTCTGGGCCTCACTTCTGACCGGCGGCCTGCTCCTTCTCAGGTCCCGACCGCACAGGCGTCGCCTCCCCGCCTGGATGCAGGCTGCCTCTGGGTTGACTTTGCTTCTGCTGGCTTGGTACGGCTTCCTGCTCGCCCGCCCCGGCACCGAAACCGCCCGCTACGCCTTCGGCATCGCCGCTGCAACAACGCTTATCCTTGTTGGCGGCCATCTTGCAGCAGGCGCGCTCGCGCCCAGACGGACATGGTTCGGCATCTCCGCCACTGCTATCGGCTACCTCATCATCGTCGCCGCCATCACGCAATATGGCCCGGACCTCCAAGGTGTTCGCTTACTTGCGCTGGGTCTGAGTCTGCTCGTCGCCGCGCTCGCCGGCCTCGCATTTCTGCTGCGGACGAGCCATCGCCACCCGCTCCAGACGGCGGCAGCCGCAGCCTACACGCTTCTTCTGCTCTTCGCCGCCGTCGGCCTTGCCTTCGGGCTGGCCCTTACCGCCCCGCGCTTCGGCGTCCTGCCAGCGGGGTTGCTTCTTCTCGTCTTCAGCGACCTGGTCCGCCTCCTCGAACTGGCTGCCAGCCCGTCCTTCTTCCCGTACGTCAGGCCATCCCACGCAGGCCCCAGCAGCCGGCTCCTCCCACCTCTGGGCAGCGCAGCCCGCCTGATTCGCCCGCCCGCGCAGGCCCTCATCGTCGCCTCGATCTGGTCCGCGCTTCAGAATCCAGCCGGCTCCCAGCTCTCCCTCTTCCTCTCCTGACCCGTACTCGCCCCACGAACCAATCCCTCCACTCGGCCCCAGCGAGGTCTGTGTAGCGACCCGCCCCCTGCTTCAACCCACCGGACCGCCCCTCATCCAGAAAATCCCTATCAATCCTGCAAATCCTGATTCAGATAACCACCACCCAAAGTTCTGAAACACATTTTTTCCCGCCGTCTGTTTATCTTTTCCTTACTCTTCGCTATAATGGTGCCGGTGCCTTGGTACGCCCGGGTCAAGCCATCACCAATTCGAGACAGATCATGTCCACCATCCACTTCCCTTTCGGCCAGGACATCGCCTGGCAGCCGAATCCCGACTGGATCGCACGAAGCAACCTGCAACAGTTTATGGACCGGCACGGCATATCTTCCTATGACGAACTGCTGACCCGCTCGGTCGAAGATATCAGCTGGTTCTGGGATGCAGTGATGGAGGACCTCGATATCCGCTTCGCCCATCCCTACTCGCAGATCGTCGATCTGTCCGACGGCGCACCTTTCGCCCGCTGGTGCGTCGGCGGCAAGATGAACATAGTCCACAACTGCCTCGACAAGTGGCAGGAAACTGAGTCCGCGTCTGAAACCGCTCTCGTCTGGGAAGGGGAAGAAGGGCAGAACGTTTCTCTTACATACGCCCAGTTACACCAGGAAGTCTGTCGCTGCGCCAATGCCCTGCGCAGCCTCGGTATCGGTAACGGCGATGCCGTCGGCCTTTACATGCCGATGATCCCTGAGCTGGCTGTCGCCTTTCTGGCGGTTATCAAAATCGGCGGCATCGTCCTGCCGCTCTTCAGCGGGTACGGCCCGTCAGCAATCAGCAATCGTCTCAATGATGGCGACGCCAAAGCTGTCTTCTCCGCCGACGGATTCCAGCGCCGCGGGCGGGCCGTGACAATGAAGACGACCTTGGACAGGGCCCTGGCCGGTGTCCCCAGCGTCCGCCATGTGATCGTCTGCAAGCGGCTCCCCGCCTCGTCCCCTGCCGCACAGATCCCCTGGCATGAGCAACGCGACCACTGGTGGCATGAGCTCGTTCCCCCTCAGGCGCCCGATGCCGAGACCACTCTGACCGGCGCCGAGGACCCGCTGATGATCATCTACACCAGCGGCACAACCGGGCCGCCCAAGGGTGCCGTCCATACCCATTGCGGCTTTCCTGTCAAGGCCGCCCAGGACATGCGCCACGCCATGGACGTCAAACCCGGCGACCGCGTCTACTGGATGACCGATATGGGCTGGATGATGGGGCCCTGGCTCGTCCTCGCCAGCCTGCTCAACCGCGCAACCATGTTCTTCTACGACGGCGCCCCCGACTACCCATCGGTCGACCGCGTCTGGCAACTCTGCGCCAGGCATCGCATCACCCTTCTGGGGCTCTCGCCAATGCTCGTGCGCACGCTTATGCCCCACGGAACCGGCCATGTGACCCGCCATGATCTCTCACGTCTGCGAGCAGTCGGGGCCACCGGTAGCCCCTGGGGTCCCTCTAGCTGGCGCTGGATATTCGAAAACGTGCTCGAAAGCCGCAAGCCGATCTTCAACTACACCGGCGGCACCGAAATCAGCGGTGGCATCCTCGCCGGTAGCCTGTTCAAACCCCTCAAACCCGCCGCTTTCGGTGGACCGATTCCCGGTATGGACGCCGATGTCGTTGACGAGTCCGGCAACCCGGTGCGCGGCGAAGTGGGAGACCTGATCGTCCGTCAGCCCTGGATCGGAATGACGCGCGGCTTCTGGGGCGCCAACGAGCGCTATCTGGATACCTACTGGAGCCGTTTCGATGGCACATGGGTCCACGGCGATTTTTGCGCCATCGACGAGGACGACATGTGGTTCATTCTCGGGCGCAGCGACGACACCATTAATATCGCCGGCAAGCGCCTCGGGCCGGCCGAAGTCGAAACCCTCGTCAACGCCCATCCCGACGTCACCGAATCCGCAGCCGTGGCCGTGCCACACCCCCTTAAGGACAACGACGTTGTCGTGTTCGCCGTCCTCAAACCGGGCATCGACGCCAGCGAACCCCTCCGCACCGCCCTGCAAGAGCGCATCACGACCGAATTGGGTCGCCCGCTCAGACCCAAAGAGGTCAGGTTCTGTACCGCGCTCCCCAAAACACGCAATGCCAAAGTGATGCACCGTCTTATCCGCGCCTCCTACCTGGGCGAAGACCCGGGCGACATCAGCGCCCTCGAAGACCCCGCCACCCTGCAGGCGATCCAGCAGTCGGCATGAACCTCCTCTCCCTCGAAGACGTCTCCAAGCAGTTCTCCGAACGGCTGCTGCTCGACACCGTCTCGCTCTCCATCAACGCCGGTGAACGTATCGGCCTCATCGGCGTCAATGGCAGCGGCAAAACCACCCTCCTGCGTATGATCGCCGGCCTGGAAGCGCCCGACAGCGGTCAGCTCACTGTCTGGGGCGGTGTGCGCGTCGAAATGGTCCAACAGGAGCCCCATCTGGACGAAGGCGCCACAGTTCTTGAACAGCTCTTCCGCAGCAGCTCGCCCCAGATGCGCCTCCTGCGCGACTACGAAAGCGCCAGCCAGCGCCTTGAACACGAACCCGCCAACCAGGCCCTGCAACAGCGCCTGCTGGATCTCTCCGAAGAAATGGGGCGCACAGACGGCTGGGCCGCAGCCGCCAGTGCAAAATCAATCCTGACCAGGCTGGGAATCAGCGACTTCGACGCCCGCGTCGAAACCCTCAGCGGCGGCCAGCGCAAACGCGTCGCCCTCGCCCGTGCTCTGATCGACCGCGCCGACCTCCTGGTCCTCGACGAACCCACCAACCATATCGACATCGAGACCATCGAATGGCTCGAAGCCTACCTGACCACCGCCCCCGGTGCCCTGCTGATGGTTACACACGACCGCCACTTCCTCGACCGCGTTGTCAGCCGCATCGTCGAGCTCGACCGCCGCCAGCTCGTCTCCTACATCGGCAACTACACCCGCTATCTGGAGCTCCGTCAACAGCGCCACGAACGCCTCGCCCTCCAGGAACGCCAGCGCCAGAAGCTCCTCAAGCGAGAGCTCGAATGGATTCGCCGGACACCCATGGCCCGCGGCACCAAGCAGAAAGCCCGCCGGCAGCGCGTCGCCGAACTCCAGCGCATCCAATACGACTCCGACACCGATCGAGTCGTCATGGCCCTCGCTACCCGCCGCCTCGGCAAGTCCGTTCTCACGGCCACAGGCCTGACCAAATTCTACGACGGCTCGGCCGCTGTAAACCAGGTCGATTTTGCGCTCGAGCCTGGCGATCGCATCGGCCTCCTCGGCCCCAATGGCGCCGGCAAGAGCACCTTCCTCGACATGCTGGCCACTAAAGTCAAAGTCGACGCCGGGCAGATCAAGTGGGGTGAGACCGTGCGGCTCGGCTACTACGACCAGCAGACGCGCGACCTCAAAGACGCGCAGCGTCTGATCGAATTCATCGAGGAGGAAGCCCCCCTGATCCAGGCACGCGACGGCAGCCGCGTCGAGGCCGCTCAGATGATGGAGTGGTTCCTCTTTCCCCGCAAAATGCAGTGGGGCCGTATCGGCAGCCTCAGCGGCGGCGAGCGCCGCCGCCTCTACCTACTGCGCACCCTCGTCCACCAGCCCAACGTGCTTCTGCTCGACGAGCCAACCAACGACCTAGACGTGCAGACTCTGACCGTACTCGAGGAGTTTCTGGACGCTTTCACCGGTTGCCTGATCGTCGCCAGCCACGACCGTTACTTCCTCGACCGCACCGTCGACTTCATCATCCCCTTCGAAGACGGACGCCTCGGCAAACGCTACCCCGCACCCTACGCAACCTACCGCCGCCTGTACAGCCAGGACCGGCAAACGCGCCGCCTCGAACCTTCCCGCAATGCCCCGGTCCCCGTCCGGCCCACCGCCAATGGGCAGGCGGCCCCGCAGCCGCGTACTACCGCAGCGGACAAGAAACTCTCTTGGAAGGAAAGTCAGGAGTTGGCGCGTCTGGAAACGGAGATCGCCGCCTGGGAAGAGGAACAAACGCGGCTGCAACAGCAGATCAACGATAGCGGCAGCGACTATCAGGCCCTGCAAAGCCTCTCAGCAAAACTAACCGCCGTCGAGTCGTCCCTCGAATCGGCCTTCGAGCGTTGGGCCGAACTGTCCGAGCGCCAGGAGGTCTGACGCCCGCCGCTGTACACCGGATTCTGAAAACCAGCTGCCGGCGCCTACTTGAACTCCCTGCGCAGCCCTTCGAGTGATTCTTTCGCGTAGAAATACTCGAAGTGATGGCAGCCGATCACATCCACCTGCAGGTCCGGCCAATTGCCGCCCCGCACACCCCGCGCCGACGCCACCCCAACCAGCAGGTCATTCGGCCCCAGCACCTGGTCCAGCGCCTTGTCCAGTATACGCGTCATCTCCGTCTTGGAGAACAGCTTGCGCCAGTTAATCGGGCCGTCCATCTCGGTGTTTATGCCGATCTGAATGTAGTACCGCACGTCCACCTCATTGCGCGGGTCATTCAGCTTCTGATACAGCTCAGCGCTCGGCGCCAGGTCCTGTATGCCGGTGGTCAGCCGCGAAATTCCTATCACCAGGAGCTGGGCCAGCACTTCATAGTCCATCAACCCCGCCTGATTGAGTATGATCGTCGCCAGCCAGGGTATTAACCGGTGGGACTCGGCCAGCGCAGTCCCGGTGTTGTGCGCCCCCACCATGATCACACGCTCCACAAACTGGTGCCCGCTCTCCATCTCGACGCACACTCGGGCCACCTGTGTTCCCATGCTGTGACTGAAGATATCAAGCGGCGGACCGGTATCGGTGCCAAATCCAAGCCGGCGCAGCTGCGCTGTCATCAGCAGTCCGCTCTCTCGAATGCCCGTGTTGATCGTCTCATAGTCGAACGTCAATGCCAGATCGTATTCATCCAGCTCCTTCAGGTGCGGCAGCGCCCTCTGGACCAGTTTCTCCGTGCTGCTGCCGAATCCATGAGTGATCAGCAGCGCCCGCCGCGCCTTGGACACATCCTGAGACGTTACCTTCGAATAGACCGGAGTCCCCCCCGACTCCATGCGGACCTGGCGCACCCCCAGGTCCGGCGGCAGCTTCTGATAGAACAGCTTGTAAAAAAGAACGCGCACGGCATGTTTCGCATCGCGGACCGGTACTTCCGCATCCTCCTCCCCCGGCGCCGGCTCTTTACCCGCCGCCGCCGCCGCCGCCATCCGCCACTCATCCTGCAGATAGCCGAACAGCCGCCCGAACAACCCTCTCCCGCCCCTGCCTTGCCTGCCTTCAACCCCATTCGCACCCCTGGCCTTCAACCTTGACCACCACCGGGTGCCGGCAGAACCCGACTTTTCCGCCGCCGCATCCGGGATAGGCAGATGCGTAATCTCCACCGCCATGCGCCTCCTGTCACCGTCTTCAGACAGGTTCTGCGCGTCAGTGGGGTGGCCGACCATATAGTAGTACTCACCGTCAAACGCAACCGCCGCAATCCCCGCGATTTCCGGATCATTCTCCACGCTCAATGCAATCCGCAGCGGCGACTCCGCGCTGATCGTCGAAAGCTGTTTCGCCGACGTGTCCAGAACCAGTACTCCGGGCGAACCGCCGCCGGCACTGTGTGAGAATGAGAGCGGCTGAAAAAACGGCGCCGCCTCCGGACTGTTCAACCCCGGCGGCAACGAGATCGGATCCTCTGCATCCCAGGAGAACTGCTTCAGACTGCTCACAACCAGCAAGCCCCCCAGGCCCGCCGGCTTCTCCACCGTAATGTCCAGGTCCGTCCCCACATTGATCCTGTTCTGCCCCTGCGGCAGAGCACACTCCTCCTGCTTTCGAAGCGCCGTTACCGCCACCTGCTTCGTGATCCAGCGATCATGTGTATCGTCCCGCTGCACCATCAGATTGCGCACGCGCGGGCCGTCGTAGCGAATGCCGTTCATCAGTTCAGCCAGTGGCCCAAAGGCCCGCGTCTCTTCCGTCCCGTTCGGCTCGTTCAGTTCCGGCAACTCCAGCACGTCAAAGGAGGTGGGAACCCGCGTAGCGAAGACTTTGAAAATCTCCGCCTCAGATTCGGCGCCCGGTTCCTTCACAGACGGCTCGATATTGTTGACGAAGAACGCCTTGCCCGGCGCCACCAGCTGGTAGGGCGCCCGCTCCGGGTAAATGCGTCGGACGCCGAACCGCGCCGACAGAGAGAAAACCGTCACATAGAGATTCTCAGAGCTGTTGTTCCGAATTGTAATCCAGAGCTTGCGCCCCGGCGGCAGCACACCGTCCTGCCCCAGCGGCTCCCCGTCCCTCGGAAAAGTCAAGCTCGCTCGTGTGTAAGTCTGGACGTCAAAGCTCAGCGCCTCTTCCATCAGCGCCATCGGAGACGGATTCCGCAGCGTGCGCACATTATGAAAGGTCGCCAGATGATGCAGATACGCAGCTGTCTTGGCCGCCCCCGCCTGCGTACGCGGCGGCCTGTCCTCCACGATCTGGACGCCGCTGCCGTCCTGGATGACGTACGCGTCGTTCTCCACAGCCACGTGGAAACGGGTGAACCCATCCTGCGTGCTTCTTCCCACCGCGTGCAGAAACGGGGAAGAGGGCGCGGTCGTCAACTCCGCCAGCAGAAACGGGTCCGCGCTGGTCACCTCGTACATCAACCTCTGGTATCCGTACGCCGTCACCTTTACCCTGGCAGGCAGACTGAACTCGGTGTGGCGCACACCCTTGATCAGCGCGTATGACGAATCGACTCTGGTGTCGATCACCTCGCCGCGGCCAAGCCCCCGGCCCTCCAGCGCCTCGCTGCCTGCCGGAAAAAGCTCCACATGGCTGCCCGGCGTCAGACCCACCGCCGCGCCGCCGCCGATACGAATGATCACGTCATTCCCCGTATCACCCGCCTCTCTGGCGCTGATCACGTTCAGATAGGAGCCGGCATGCGGCGTCAGCTCTCCAAAGACCGCACGGTTGCCCGGGCCCTCCAACTGCGGCAGCTGCCTCGCATAGACGCTGTGGACCTGGGTCTGCACCGAGTCGTGCACCTCCCGCCAGGTCATCTGCGGATGCAGCTCCTGCAGTTTCTGCAACAGAAAGTGGCTCATCGCCCCGTACCAGGCGCCGTTGGTCGGCGAACGGTACTCGTGACTCATCTCCTCATCCCGGCAACCGGCCAGCAGTACGTGCTCGCTGCCCAGCTTCCCCGACCAGTGCCGGCTGGCAACCGTTCTTGCCCCCGACGCTTCCGGCAGGACCGTGCCCGCAGGCCGCGCCCGCCGGTCCGCCACGGTCCTCCGCACCGGCACTAACGCCCGCGTGCCCGAACCGGCATGGCAGCAGTCCAGCACCACGGTTACCTTCGCCCCTCTCTCCTCCGCCGCCGCGATCAGCGCCGCCAGCTCCTTGTCCAATATGTCGTAGACCGGTCTTCCCCTGTCATCCGTCGTACGGCTGTCGCTTGGCACCAGCGTCTCGTCGTACCCGTCCGGCTCGTTCGGGTCCGAAGAGATCGCCTGAGAGCCGTGCCCGCTGTAATGGAAAAACAACTGGTCGCCGGTCCTGGCCTGCTCAATCAGCCACCGCCAGCCGTCGATGATGTTCTGCCTGGAGGGGAGCTTCTCATCTGGTTCCGCCCCCGTCGAAGTCAGCAGCCGGATATTCTCGGTCGGCACGCCCAGCCGCTGCGTCAAGAATCCGTAAATCGCCCTGGCATCATTGGCGCAACCGCCCAGATCGGAGATCACGCTGCTTCGGTAATGATTGATTCCGACCACCACAGCAAACAATCGCGGAGACAACATTCGCAATCCTTAAAGACAAGTGAGACACGCTACGACTTCGCCAGAAGCGAGCGGACAGTCAATGGGAAATATTTCGATCATAGCACATTGGCAGCGCAATGAATAACCGAAATCTGCAGAAACCATTCTGTCCCTTCGTCTAGAGAACGGAGCAACTCTCACATCATATTTTTGATTTGGATCCTGGCGGCTTGCGCGGACAGCGCGGAAATCTACCGCACCTGCAGATCTTCTGAAGGGCTCAGGAAGTGCTTTCTGTTTTCGGAGAGAGATGCTAGGAACGTCCGGTGGGAGAATACTCTTGTGGCTGAACGAAGGCTACTGTCTCGATAGATTTCGTCTGAATCGCCCCAACTGGGCCTGCTGACACGAACATCGCAACGCTCCGCCAGGACTTTCTTCACCCTACTTGAACTTCTGTATAGCCTGCAGACCCATTTAGTGTAACGACCAAGTGATTGAGAACGTCTCTGCCTATGAGTGGTTCACTTCCAGCAGCCGTTGCCACGGCCGACACTGAATCAATCGTTTTATCCTCAATACTGATTCGTACCGTATATCGGTCGAGCTTTTGCACACCACCTGCAGTGCCGCGCAACAGAACAGTGTCCTCATATTCTGCTTCGACCGCTGTCAGAATATCATGGGGAAGCATGGATCCATCTGCGCCAGAATCGGCGAAAGCCGGTACGGTAACTGGTGACCTGCTGGAAATATACCCATCGACCGATATCAAAATAAATGGTGCAGGAGGATCATATGAGTTGTCGTAGGCGAAGGAAATGACCCGACTCATTTCCATGCCTCGATGCGTGGATGTCTTATCTGAAGTTGATGTTCAGGAACTGATTCGACCTTTCTGCGTAGTACCACTTTCTCAGGATACTGTGTACGTACTCGTTGCAGGAGCGAAACCGGGTCAGGGTCGTGATCGATAAGCCTGCCATCACAGATCGCCACAAATTGTCCTAAGTGGGTCATTACCAATTCTGCGTGAAGCTCTCTGTATGTCTCTACATTTTGATTCATGACAGATCGGTTCGGATCAACCGGAAATGGCGAAAATGTGCGAGCTATTGTTTCCAGGAGGACGTCTGCGATGTCGCGCTCTGTGGTCACAGCTAGCTTTTCGACCTGCTCATAAATCTCATCCGGAACGTCCAGCACAACCTGAATGCTCATTTCGGCTCACTCCTGCGAAGTTAGGCCGTCAATTAGTGGGCGCCCAAGTCAAACATTCGTAGCCAAGGAAAGTGAGATCAGGGCAGGTGCCGAAACAAGGACGATCAAAACTTGATCTCGGAATCGGACAATTCATCGAAACTCTGTCTGTCTCACTGCTCCAACCCCCTACCCTGAGCTTACCACCCAGTCGTGGCCGCACCAACCCTCACTCGCCCCGCGTCGAGCTCCCCTGCTCAAACCACGCCGGCGGCTCCGGCAACGACGCCGCCAGAATCTCACCGAACTCCTGCCCCTGCCGCGTCTCTGTCAGTCCACCCAGCAGCGCAAACTCCTCCTCAATCGCTTTCCGCCGCCCCTGCGCGTCATCCAGTCGCTCCGCCGAGTTCTCGCCCGCCAGCGCCACCAGCAGCGCCAGACGACGGATCGGCGCAACATCCTCCCAGGCCACAGGACTCTCCGAATCCAGCGTCCACATCTGCGTTTGCGGCTCGCCGCTGCCCGGATGATGCCACCGCAAAGCCAGCGTACCCAACGGCCCCGCCGCCCCCGGCCGCGCCTTCAGCCGGTAGACGACCGTGTTCTCCTGTCCCACGTGCAACTCCGCGAAATCCTCATCATCATCCTCAAAAGACTCATTCGCAGCCGCACGGTTGAGATAACCGACCAGGCGCCACGTCTCGACCGTCTCTGCATCCCAGGACACCTGCGCACGCGCTTCGTCCGCCGCCGGGCTGAACAGCTGGGCAAAAGAATCCGCTGCCAGCAGCCCCTGCGCCTCCTCCGGCGAGTACACATACCGGTACCAACCGTCGCCGTCGTTGCTCACCTGCTCCAGCAGATCGTCATTGTAGTTCGCAATCCCCACGCCCACCGCGACCAGCCGGATCGGGTTGGCCTCCGCCCGCTGCCCGCCCAGAGACGCGATGATCGACTCCGCCCGCGTGTCCCCCACGTTGGCAACTCCGTCGCTGACGAAAAAGACGTAATGCAGCGCGTCGGGGTCCCGACGCCGCCCCTCCAGCGCCAGTTCGTAACCCTTCCTCAAACCGGCCTCCGCGTTCGTGCTCTGGTTCGGGCGGAAATCGCGCAGCGATCTGGCCAGCGCCGGGTCATCCGGCGCCGCGTGTCGCACCGTGTACTCGCCCAGCACCACCTCGGAAAACTGCACCAGCGAAATCCTTTCCTCTGCCGACATGCGCTCGATTAGCGCCTCCACCAGCGTACGCGCCGTCGCCAGCTTGTTGTCCTCCCCCATCGAACCGGAAGCATCCAGGACCACCGAGACAAAACGTCGGGTTGGCATCTCCGCCGGCGCAGCCGCGCTGAGCCCCATCAGCGCCAGCCAGGAATCCGGGTCCAGGGGATCCCTCGTCACGGTCAAATCGAGTTGGAATGTCTCCTCTCCTTCAGGCCGCTCGTAGTCCCACCTCAGCGCGTTCAGCCACTCCTCAACCCGTACGTCATCCGGTTCCAGAATGTAGCCCTGCCGCGCCAGCGCAAGCGAACGCCGCCAGGAAGCATCGTCCGCATCCAGGCCAAAAGTCGATGTCGTTTCCAGGCTTGTGGGAACCACAGGCGGCAGCTGCGCCTCCGGCTGGCGTCCCCGCCGGTCACCCCTTCCCGAATGGGGAGAGGGCCGCCCCGGGCTGGAGGCCGCAGGGGCAGATTGCATCGCCACCTGCCCGCCCGACGCCCGCCTGTTCGAACTCGGAACCGCGGCCTGCTCCGCGCTCTCCGCCGGCGCCATCGCCGCCGCGCAGCCGGCCAATAGAAGCACCAGCAGACCCAGGAGTGGGACATGCCAACTGCGTTTAAGATTTCTCCAACCGCACTCGCGGTTCATTGGTCTGTTTCTGGTCGCACGGTCGACACAATGTACCATCATTGCCCTCCTTGTCGTTATCGACCCCTCCGTCTTTCGACCGGTTGCGTCAAGTCGGAGGAGACGCGCACCTGGTTCTATGCAGTTGTCTAAGGGGTTCTCCGGCGGCCCGATAACTGCATCCAATGTGGCCCGCCTGACAACTGTACGGCCCAGTGCAACAATATGTTTCCCGATCCTGGCTATTTTGCCTGAATTTGTGTTCTGTGGAGGGTATTCTGGCTCACCTGCGCCGGCCCGTGCAACCGGTTTCGCTGCAGGTGCTTTCGAAGCGTCCGGAGAGGAGAATATCTCTTGAATCGCAGTCTTTTCTTGGCGGAGAAATCTCTATCCACTATCCACTACAGTCTGGTCCCGTCTCAACCGCTGTCAGTAGTGTACGCAAACAACGGGTCCCAACCTGCCGCACCATCCGGCAGCAGATCGAACAGATGCCACACGCCGCAATACAGATCACCCGGCCCAAACGAGTCCTTCGCGACCCGCACGATCTTACCATCCGCATTCTTGCGAAACACCGAAACCCCCGGCTGGTATCCCGACAGAAACTCCTCCTCCTCCCACCGGAAGCCCATATCCTCAATAAACGTCGTCCCCTCCGCAGAGTACATCGGGAACCGCCAGCCCCGCCCGCTCGCAAATGCCTGTTGCACTTCGGGACTGTCAGGCGAGACCACCACAAATGCCGCCCGGCTCTGCAAGTGCTCCCACTCCCCGTTGAACCCGTCGGCCCACATCGTGCAGTTCGAGCAGCCGGTCCCCATGTTGTGAACCAGAATGAGATCATCCCCGTCGCCGAACAGCTCCGAGAGCCTCACGGGCCCGTCCGCGCCATTCAGTTCGTAATCTCGAACAGGCTCAGGCGGTAGCTTTCGTCGTAGCTTCACCAGCCTGCGTCGAGCCCGGTCGAACTCCTCTTGGACGGCCGCGATCTCCCTTTCCAGCTCTGACCTGCTCTCTGACACGTCATCCTCCCTGGTCTGGCAATTCTTAGCGACTCTCTATCCGCTCCCCGGCGTACTTGGAGGTCCGGGTCTGATCCTCAAGCTGTTGTAACTCCGGGAAACTGTCCTCTCTGTTGGAGCTCAGTTGGGCGAACTTTCTGGCCTGGGGCACAACTCTGCTGTCAAATGAGCCTACAGAATCGTTAAATGCAAGAACCGCTCTCTTCAATCGATTGCCAACTTCCTGGTAGCGGCTTATGAAAATCATCATCCGATTGTGCAGCTCTACGCCTTTCTTCAGAATCACTTCGGCACTCTCGGCGATGTGGTGGCGCTGCCACCCGTTGGCGACCGACCACAATAGAGAAATCAGCGATGCCGGCGTGGCGATAGCCACCCTCTTGCTCATCGCGTACTCGATCAGCTCTGGATTGGCGTTCAACGCCGCCCCCAGAAACTGGTCTCCGGGAACGAACATCACCACAAAACCCAACGAGCCTTCCACCTTCGTGCCATAGTCCTTCTTCGCCAGATCGTCGACCTGTGCCTTCAGGGCACTGGCGTGCCGTTTCAGTGAGCTGTCCCTTGCCTCCCTGTCCTCCGCCTCTTGCGCATCCATGTATGCAGCCGTAGAAGTCTTGGCATCGATGACCACCGCCCGTTGCTCTGGTAATCGCACTGTCAGATCGGGTCTGCTCTGGGAGTCGCCAATCGCCTCCTGTTCCCTAAAATCGCAGTACTCCTCCATCCCCGCCAGTTCGACCACCCGCCGCAACTGCACCTCACCCCAGTTGCCTATCTGCCTGTTGTCGGTCAGCGCGCTCGACAACTTGCCCGTCTCGGCCGCGAGATTCTCGCTCCGTTGCGCCAGCAGATCAATCTGTGGATTCAGCTTCTCATAGTTCTGAGTAAGCGGCTTCACCAGCGCTTCAAACTGTTCATGACGCTGCTTGAAATCGCCCTTGGCCGCCTCCAGCGTCCTGCCCAGATTCTCCTGCGCCAAATCCATAAACTGGGAATTGTTCGCCTGCAAAGCCTGGCTGGCAGTCGCCTGGAATCTCTCATTCAACTGTTCCTTGGCCATCTCCACGATTTTCTCGGCACTATTGCTTTGCTCCAATTGACCTTTTAATCCAGCGTTCTCTTCCCGCAGCGAGGCTTTCTCTTTCACCCAATCCGCCTCCATCCTCGCCAACCTGCTCTTGGCACGGGACCCCTGCACGATCCAAATGACTACGCCCCCCAACAGGCACCCTGCCAGACTTCCAATGATGATTTCAACCATACTCTCCATCTGCCACTCCTCACTTGTACGTTATTCAGCCTTTGGGAAACGCTAAAACCATGCGTTATCACGAATCCCATCAGGTCAAGGTTTCGACACGCATACTTCCCCAATTCCGAGCGACGCACTCACGCACTCGCCCTCCGGTCAGCCACAGCCCGCACCAGCGCCGGCAATACCTCCCCGCTCTTACCCTGCAGAAAAATGTCCGCAATCGACGAGATAGGACCCGGCTCCGGGTTCACATCAATAACCGTTGCCCCCGCCTGCCTGGCGATCAGCGGCAGCTGCGACGCCGGATACACCAACCCGCTCGTGCCCACCACGAGCATCACACTGCAGCGATGCGCGGCCGTCGCCGCCTCTTCCACCGCATCCCAGGGCAGACTCTCGCCGAACCAGACCACGCCCGGCCGCACCAGCTCACTGCACACCCCGCACGCCGGCGGCAAATCTGCGCCGCGCTGCTCTGCCGTCAGATTGTGCGGCGCCGCGCAAGATGCGCACCGGAAACTGAACAAACTGCCATGCAGGTGAAGCACGTCCACGCTTCCCGCCTGCTCGTGCAGATCATCCACATTCTGCGTCACCAGCAAGAAGCTTTCGCATAGTCCAGCAAGCCGGGCCAGCGCAGCATGCCCAGTGTTGGGCACGGCCGCCTCCAACTGCTCCAACCGCCACATATACCAGCGCCATACCAGACCCGGGTCCCGTGCAAACCCCTGCGGAGTGGCCAGCTCCTCGGCATCAAACTGGCTCCACAAACCGGTCTGCGCGTCCCGAAAAGTCGGCACCCCCGACTCCGCGCTCACCCCGGCCCCCGTCAAACACACAACCGCAGCATCGGCCGAAAAAAACTGCGCGGCCCTGACGATATCCTCTCTCATACCCCCACATTCACTCAATTCCAGCCCTCTTCACTGACCCCTATCCCCTGGCCCCTAATCCCTGCCGTCTCACGCCCCGAATCGCTTCAACCGCCCCGCATGAGCCATCGCCTGCGGGACCAGCGTCGTCGCATGGCACAGCCCCAGCTGACCGCCCGCGCAGGCCCGCTCGCCGAAGCGCCGCGTCGCATCCGGCATCGCATTTGGGCTCCACAGCAGCGTCGGCACCGGATGCCAGCTGTGACTGCGCAGTACCGCCGGCGTACTGTGGTCTCCCGTCACGATCAGCGCCCCCGGCCCCAGATCCTGTATACGGGGAATCTCCGCGTCCACCGCCTCAATTTCACGCACCTTGGCCCTGAAATCGCCATCCTCCCCGTAACTGTCCGTCTTCTTAACGTGAACAAAGAAAAAGTCGTAGTCGCCCCAGGCCTCGACCAGCGCGTCAACCTCATGCCGCGGCCGCTCCCCCCCGAACCGGATAGCCTCCATACCCACCAGACTGGCCACCCCTCGGTACATCGGATAAACCGCGATCGCCCCCGCCCGCATCCCGAAAATGTCAGGGAACAGCGGCAGCCCCGGGTCCTGCGCCAACCCCCGCAAATTCAGGCTGTTCGCCCGCGGCTCGTCCGCCAGCACATCACGCGCCTGCGCCGCCCACCGGTTCACCAGCTCAGCCGTACGCGCGCCTTCGCTGCTCCCGCTCTCGTCCCGCACCGGCAACGGCCTCTTCCCCACAGCCAGCGGGTCCGTGTCCGTCAATCTGCCCCCCAGTCCCTCGCCCCGCAGCACAAAGACGAACCGGTGCTCCTGCACCGGCTCGACGAACACCTCACAGTCTTCGAACAACCCGGCGCTCGCCTCCCGCAGCCTGCCCGTCAGCCGCACGCACTCCTCCGTAGAAATCCGCCCCGCCCGCCGGTCTGTGATCAGCCCGTCGCCGTCAACCGAGGCAAAATTGCCCCGCGCAGCCACGTCGCTGGCCTGCAACGGGAACCCAATCCCCAGCGCCTCCAGCACCCCCCGTCCAATCATGTAACGCAACGGATCGTAGCCAAACAGGCTCAGGTGCGCCGGCCCGCTCCCCGGCTCGATGCCGGGCCTGATCGGAACGCTCAGTCCCAGCGACCCGGAAACGGCCAGCGCGTCCAGATTTGGCGTATGCGCCGTCTCCAACTCGGTCCGGCCGCCCAGCGCAGCCGGCAGCCCGCCCAAACCATCCATAACCAGCATTACGATCTTGCCGCCGTCCTGTTGCAGGTCACGCATCAACTCAAAATCAGTGAATGGAGAACTCATCACGATGCTCCTTTTTGGGAGGGCGGCACAGCACAATCCAGCATGTAGGAACTATGCTGGTTTCCGATAGTCGAGCTGCCATCGCCTGTTGCGGCGAAATCGCACAAAGTCAGAATGGCCCCATTGTCGCCGACATGACAGACAGTCGACAAATCACGCACCTGTCACGCCTCACCCCTGCCCGACACAAAAAGTCCCAGGCCACTCGGCCTGGGACTCTATTATGTATCAGTTTTTCTTCCCGGCTGCCCCCGCTGGATTGGGCAAGGGTGACGGCCTAGCCTTCGACCGTCTTACTCCCTCCGGTCTGCACTGTAATCCTGCGCGGCTTAATCTCATCCGCCTTCGGCAGGGTCAAGGTGAGGATGCCGTCAGTAAAGTCGGCGCTGATGTTGGCGCCGTTGATCGCCGCCGGCAAGGAAATGCTGCGCATGAACTTGCCATAGTGGCGCTCCCGCAGATGCCATTTCGTGTTCTCGTCCCCGCTCTCCCCGCTCGTCTCACCCTGAATCGTCAGCGTGTTCTCGGAGAAGCTGATGTCGATATCCTCCGGGTCGATTCCCGGCAGCGATGCCTTGACGCTGAACGACTGGTCGTCTTCGAAAACGTCGAGCGGCAAGCGCATCGATTCTCCGCGCCCCTCGCCCTGCCACCCCGTCGGCTCACGCATGAGATCGCCCACCAGCTCATCCATCTGATTGCGCACCGAAACCATCTCACGGAAGGGGTCCCATCGTACCACTCTATTCATCGTGTGCCTCCTTAATTCATCAGATAAACGGCTCTGCCTGAAATCCTTTGCGGCTGCCATGTTGAATGCCGCCTACGCAGATAAGAATAGCCCACAAACCGTTAGATGGAGGTCAGCGCAAGATTAGAGAAATATATGCGAGGAACGAGCTGGATCGAGGAGCGAAACGGGGCGTAATTCCGACTATTCACTGCACTGGTCAAGCCTCATACAGATAGCAGGCCACAGTATGATCGCCTTCAACCTGGATGAGCGGCGGCTGCTTCTCAAGGCAGACGTCCATTCCGTGCGGGCAGCGCGGGTAGAATCGGCAGCCGCTGGGAGTGCCCCCCGCGTCCTGCATGCGCATCGTCTCTTCGGCCGGTAATCTAATATCCGTGTCCCACTTGACCTTCGGGTCCGGCACCGGAATCGAATTGATCAGCTCCTGCACATAGGGATGCTGCGGATTCTCGATGATCCGGCCGGTATCCCCCGTCTCCGCCGTGATCCCCTGGAACAGAACGATCATGTTGTCGCCGATCTGGTACGCCGTCGACAGGTCGTGCGTGATGTACAAAAAGGAGATCCCGTGCTCGTCGCGCAGCCGCAGCATGATGTCCAGGATCATCGCCCGCAGCGAAGCATCCACCGCCGAAACCGGCTCATCCGCCACAATCAGCCGCGGGCGCAAAAGATAGGCCCGCGCCACCATCACCCGCTGCCGCTGCCCGCCGCTCAACTGGTGAGGATACTTTTCCAGGATCTCATCTCCCCGCAATCCGACCACGTTGAGCGCGTCCTCGATCAACTCTCGCCTCTCTGCCTTGTCCCGTGCCAGGGCAAAGTGGCGCATGACCAAATTGAATGTGTGCTGAATGCGAAAGAAGGGGTTGAAGACCTCATACGGGTCCTGGAAGATGGCCTGGACCTCCTGGCGGTAGGTCATATGCTGCCTGCGGTCCATCTGCGCAATGTCAACGCCCTTATAGAGGATCTGCCCTTGCGTCGGCGTGATAAAGCCGAGCACAAGATTGGCGAGAGTCGTCTTGCCGCTGCCGCTCTCGCCCGCGATCGTCGTGATCTGTGCCGGCGACTCGTGCAGGTCGAGGCTGAACGAGTCCAGCGCCACCAAGGGCGGCTGCGAGCTCAGAAAGCCGCCGCCGAACGCCATCGTGGCCTCCCTGATCTGGAGAAGCGGTTCCGCCCTGGCTGTCTGCGTCATGCCTCTTCCAGCTCGATCAGGGAATGGCGCTCCGGCTCGTAGAGCCAGCACGCCACTAGGTGGTCGTCCTCTCTCTCCACCAGTTCCGGCCGCCGCTCGCGGCAAATTTGCTCGACATGCTGGCAGCGGAACTGGAAAATACAGCCGGGCGGCGGGTTGCGCAGGTCGTGCGTAAGCCCTTCCGTCACGTTCAACGGCTTGCGCTCTTTGATCGAAGGGATCGACTCGATCAGCAGCTGCGTGTACGGATGCAGCGGCTCCGCAAAGGCCGACTCCACCGGCGCCACCTCGACCAGATTGCCGGCATACATGACCGCAATACGGTCCACCAGTTGCGCCTGCAATCCCATGTCATGGCCGATCATAACCATCGAAACGCCCAACCGCTCCTTCACCTCCAGCAGCGTCTGCGCCACCACCCGCTGCACCACCACGTCCAGCGCACTCGTCGGCTCGTCCGCGATAATCACCTGCGGGTTGAGCGCAATCGCCATTGCAATGCACACCCGCTGCTTCATGCCGCCGCTCAACTCATGCGGGTACATGTCAATCACCCGCTCCGGCAGCCCCACGTCGTTCAGCAGACCGAGAATACGCGCCTCAAGTTCCAACCGGCCCACGTTCTCGTGCGCCAGGATCGCGTCCGCCATCTGCTCCCGGATCGGCGTGACCGGGTTGAGCGAGTTCATAGCGCCTTGCGGCACCAGCGCCAGATCGCGCCACCGTACCTCGCGCAGCGCCCTGCCCGAAAGACTGACCAGGTCCTGGTCCTCAATCCGCACCGCCCCCTGCACGATCCTTCCCGGCGCCTGTACAACCTGCAGGATCGCCATCGCCACCGTCGTCTTGCCGCAGCCCGATTCACCCACCAACCCTAGAATCTCGCCCTTGCGAACACGGAAGTCGACACCGTTGGCGGCAATGACCTCCCCGCGCGGCGTGAAATAATGGACGTGCAGATCGTCCACCTCTAGGGCTGCATCCTCCCCGCCGCCAATCCCGCCATCCCCGTGCACAACGGTCGGCGCCTCCCCCGCCGCCGTCCGCTCGCGCCGTGACGAGCTGAACTGCCGGATACGCGGGTTGGCGATCTCATCCAACCCGATCGTCATCAGAAAGAATCCCACGAAAATGACCATCAGGATGATGATCGGCGGCAGCCACCACCACACCAGTCCCCGCACCAGCGCCGCGTTTGTCGTCGCCTGGTTGATGATCAGCCCCAACGAGGGCACGCGCGTCGGTCCCAGTCCCAGCACCTCCAGCCCGGTCGCCCCAAGGATCGCCACCGAAATGCCGCCGGTTAAGCTGGCCGCCAGCCACGGCAGCATGTTGGGCAGCATCTCCACGAACATGATCTCCAGCGCCGGCGCGCCCGAAAGATGCGCCATCCGCACGTAGCTGCGCTCGCGCAACGTCAGTATCTGCGAGCGCACCAGGCGCGTCGGCCCCGGCCAGGCAAATGCCGCCAGGATCAGCGCCATCGCCGTCGTGTCCGTCATCTGCACGTAGGAGGCGATCACAACCAGCACCACCAGCGCCGGGATCGTAACCGCCGAGTCGCTCAGCGTGCGGATCACATGGTCCCACCATCCCCCCACGTACCCCGCCACCGAACCCAGCACCATACCGATGCCCATGCCGATGATCGCCGCTAGGAATCCGACCTTGAGCGACGAAGGTGTGGCCAAAATCAGCTGCGCCAGCATATCGCGCCCGTTGCTCTCGGTTCCCAGGGGATGTTCCGGCAGACCCCCCTCCTGCCACACCGGCGGCTTGTTCAGCGGCCCTGCGCCCGTGTACGCCAGGTCGGTGTCCCAGAAAAGAGGCCCCAAAAGGCCGAACAGAAGGATCAGACTAACGATGGCGACACCCAGCAGGAACTTGAAGTTCAGCCACGGGGAATCCCACGTATTCAACCCCCAGCCGCGCGCCGGGGTGCCTGATTCATCAACGGTTCGCTGTCCGACAGTCAACTTTTTTCTTTTTCCTGCCTTAGCGCATGTCCCTCTTGTAGGTTATGCGCGGGTCGATGAAGGGGTAGAGCAGATCGAGCAGAAATACGCTCGTTGCCGTCACCAGGATAATCAGATTGGCGATCGCCTGCGTCACCGTATAATCCTGCGAAATAATCGCCTGGTACAGAGTATAGCCTGTACCAGGATAGGCGAAGATGAACTCGACCAGGATCGAGCCGCTGATCAGCCCGCCCAGGCCCAGCGCCAGTGCCGTCAGCGCTGGCAGAATCGCGTTGCGCACGCCATACCGGAAGAATATGCGCGAAGGCGACAGCCCTTTTACCTGCGCCAGCAGGAAGTAGTCCTCGTTGTTGACGCTGATCATCAGACCTCGCATGCCCAGCGCCCAGCCGCCCATCGAGGTCAGCACGATCGACACCACCGGCAGAATCGCGTGGGTCAGCACATTCTTGATGAATGGCAGATTCCATCCCGGGTCCACTCTGCGCGAATAGGCCCCCGTTGCCGGCAGCCAGTCCAGCTCAAATGCCACCAGATAGATCAGCATTATGCCGAACATGAAGTAGGGGATCGCAGTAAAGGTCAAGCTGCTGGGCAGGATCAACTGCAACCAGCGCGGCGTGCGCCGCCAGCCCATCAGCGAGCCGATGGTCACGCCAATTGAAAAGGACAGCACGGTTGCCACCGTCAGCAGACCCAGCGACCACGGCAGTGCATCGCTGACCATGGTCCACGCTTCGGTCGGGAAGTGCGAAAGCGAATACCCGAAATTGAGCCGGAACACGTTGCCCCAATAGCGGAAATACTGAACGTGAATCGGGGCATCCAGCCCGAAACGGGCCTTCCAGCTCTCGATCAGCTTGTCCGCGTTCTCAATATAGCCCGCATCCAGCGAAAGGCGGCCCACCATCTCGCTCACCGGGTCGCCCGGCGCTAAACGCGGGATCACAAAGATCAACGTAGACCCCAACCAGATGGTCAGGAGATACATCAGAAAACGCTGCAGTACGTACTCTCTGGTCAACCCGCGCATAAGCAGAATTTCATAGGTCAGTGGCCAGCAGTCCTACTGACCACTGACCACTGACAACTGCAGTTAACCACTGCAGTTAACCACTGCAGTTACTCGCTCGTCGATTCAATCTCAGGCAGGATACCCACGAAGCTCGGGCACCAGATCACCGGCCGCTGATAGTAGTTGTCGATCGTCGGCCAGTTCGTCCAATAGGTGGTGTTGAAAGGCACCAGTTTCTTGGACTGGGCTGTCGGGATCGCCGGGATCTCGTCGTAATAAATCTCCAGCGCACGCGCCGTCAGCTCGAACAGCAGCGGATCGTCCCAACCCAACTCGCTGATCTGGTCTACCAGTTCGCTGAACTCGGCATTGTGCCAGCGGAAGCGGTTGGAGTGAGGCAGCTGGTGCCGTTCGCCCTGCGGGGGCACCTCATCCGCGCGTAATGTGCGCAGCGTATTCCACGGCTCCACGATCGAGCCGCAGGTCTGCCAGCCGCTCTGTGTCTCGTAGTTGCCCGTGTCCAGGTACTCCACCCACGTGCCGCCGATCAGGTTCACTTTGACGGCATTGATGCCGAATCGCTGCAGCTGCTCGGCAAAGACGTCGGCCACGCGTTCCAGTTCGCTGATGCCTTCGTAGACCTGGATCTCAAGGCCCAGTTCCTCGCCGTCCTTCTCCCAGTAGTCGCCCGACTTCTCATAGCCTTTAGCCAGAAGGATCTCCTCGGCTGCGGCCAGATTGGGCTGGGTGAACTTGGCGATCGTCTCGGCCGGCACCAGGTCGGCAAACTTCTGCATCGAAGGGTACAGCGGGAACGGATACGGGCCCATGATCGAGGTACCCTCATAGGCGATGTCGATGATCTGCTGCCTGTCCATCACGTAGTTCAGCACCCACCGCATATCCTTGTCGTTCCACGGCTCGATCGAGTTGTTGACCGTCAAACTGCGCGCACACGGATCGGGCCACACATACGGCATCTCATCCTGGAACGCAATCCAGTTGGGATTCTGCGCCACCAGTGCCTGGAACGAGCCGAATGTGATGTCGTGCAGGCCGTCATAGTCGTCCTCAATCGCCGTCGCCAACCGGACTTCCTCCGTGCCCGTGTAGGACATGACCAGTTTCTTCGGCTCCGGCAGCTTCTTCAGGCCGATTTCGGCAGCCCACCAGTTATCGTTACGAATCCAGATCGTCTCGTTCTCAGTGACCTTGGCCAGCTTGTAGGGGCCCGTACCCATCGGCAACCCCTTCTCCAGGTCGAAATTCTTGAACGTGGCCGGGTCTTCCACGTCTTCCCAGATATGCTTCGGGACAAAATAGTCGACGCCGCAGATGTTGTCGGAGAAACGCTCCAGCTTGAAGCGCACGTTCGGCTTCTTAAGATTGTAGATTACCGTCAGGTCATCCACCTTCTCGACCGACTCGATCCATTCCTGGTAAGCGAAATGCTGGCCCAGCGCATCGTTGTTCATCTGCAGCTCGGTCGAAAAGATAATATCGTCGGCCGTGAATGGCGTGCCGTCTTGCCAGGTGATGCCCTCGCGCAACTTGAGCGTCCACACCGAATGATCCTCGTTGGGCGTCAGTGACTCGGCCAGCCAGTTCTCGATTTCGCCGCTGCCGTAGTTCAGCAAAGTCAGCACATCCGAAAACTCCGTATAGCCCCACCCAACCGCACTGCCGCGCACGTAGGGGTTCCAGTTGTCTCCCCCCTGCAGCGGGCTCGTCCGGTCCAGGATCACCGTCTCCTCGCGCGACGCATTGAGATAGTCCTCCGGCGTGCCCATCTCCTCCGTCTCGCTCTCGCTCTCCGCCGCCGGCGCCTCCGCGGCCGCCGGCTCTTCCGCAGCCCCGCACGCCGCCAACAAGATTGCAAACAACAGCAGGAGTACCGTCAATCGATTAAGCAGTTTCATGCAAAGCTCCTTGTCTGTACTGTGATATTAAGTTGAAGGAACTGACTCTGGATTCCGACAGTCCACCTTCAGAGAAGAAAGGCAGCGATACGTGAAGGGTGGACAGTCGTTACTTCTGGCCACTGCTGATTGGTGGATGGGAACCGCCGCGCAAGACGACCTGACGGCAGCAAAGACCTCTTGCCAGTTACAACTGTTGAAGTAGAGGGCGCGTTGGGGAGGGAAAGGAGAAAACCGGAGGAGAGGAGGAGGAATGGGTCCTCACTCCCCGCTCCTCTCCCCTCGCTGCTCAAACTTAGCTGGCCAGCGACAGCTCCGTCTTCGGATCGAAGATGTGCGCATTGGCCATATTGATCGCCAGCTCAATCTCGTCGCCCGTCGAAACCCGCACACGCGGGTCGACTCGCGAAATGAACTGCTTGTCATCCGGTGTCAGGCAGTAGAGGAAGATCTCATTGCCCATCAGCTCGGTCACGTCGACCTGGGCCACCATGTCGGACTCCAGAATCTGCGGTGGCGCAAACTCTTTCGAGTGGATGTCCTCGGGCCTGATGCCGAAGATCACCTCGTTACCCAGATGCTCCCGCCATTCCGTCACCTTCTCCTCCGGCACATCCAGCCGGAAACCGCCCGCGTTGACCTCCATCTTGCCGTCGCTCTCGACCAGCGTGGCATCGAAGAAGTTCATGCTCGGGCTGCCGATGAAGCCGGCAACGAAGATGTTCGCAGGATGGTCGTACAGGTTCTGCGGCGAATCCACCTGCTGCAGGACCCCGTCCTTCATCACCGCGATGCGGGAGGCCATCGTCATCGCCTCCACCTGGTCGTGCGTCACGTAGATAAAGGTCGTCGCCAAGCGCTGGTGCAGCTTCGAAATCTCTGCACGCGTCTGCACACGCAGCTTCGCGTCCAGGTTCGACAGCGGCTCATCAAAGAGGAACACCGCCGGCTCACGCACAATCGCACGGCCGACAGCAACGCGCTGCCGCTGGCCACCAGAAAGCTGCTTCGGCTTGCGGTCAAGCAGATGCTCGATGCCCAGAATCCCGCCGGCCTCTTCCACTCGCCTCTGAATCTCGTCCTTCGGCGTCTTGCGCAGCTTCAGGCCGAACGCCATGTTGTCATAGACGCTCATGTGCGGGTACAGAGCGTAGCTCTGGAACACCATCGCGATGTCCCTGTCCTTCGGCGGCACGTCGTTGACGATGCGGTCGCCGATCAGGATCTGCCCCTCTGTGATCTCCTCCAGCCCCGCCAGAAGGCGCAGACTCGTCGTCTTGCCGCAGCCCGATGGGCCGACAAAGACCAGGAACTCCTTGTCCTCGACGTGTATCGTCAAATCATTGACGGCCACGACGTCGCCGAAGCGCTTGTAGACATGTTCGTAGGTTACACTTGCCATTTTGTGCTTTGCTCCTTTGGTGAAGATTGGACCCACGAACTGGCGTCGGACGCTCGTGAGCCTGTTTCACTTTCTTCCCTGCGGCAGAACTGTTCGGTCGCGCAAGCGGGGGCGAGCACAGACTCCATCCCACCTGGCGGGACTCGTTGCCAAAACCGTCCACAAAGAGGAAAGCGTGACAATGATGATTGCGCTATCCTGTAGCGCAGCAAAACAGCTTCAATACCGATTCGGCACGGGATACGTACATCGAATAGCGGATAGGAGCTATCAGCGGCTTCCTCGCCGGGCCGGCGGTCAGCAGCCGCAACTCAAAAAAATTACTCGGTGGACGGGCGCAGTATAGCACGGCCAGCAACCCCAAGCAAATCACAGAATTCAGCCTGGTGAATCCCAAAAATTGGGGAAACGTTCCTACACCTCTGGCAGCAGCCAAACGCCGTCTCTTACCACCGGTGTTCCACTAAAAACTAAAAACTAACTACTGAAAACTGCTGTTCCGGGCGGTCGGGCCTAGTCGGCCCTCCCTTGTGCGGGGGC
>VXOE01000323.1 GCA_009840225.1 Caldilineaceae bacterium SB0662_bin_25
ACCCCTGGCCATCCCCCACCCCGAAGGCGACTTCCCCTCCGGCACGGCCATCGTCGCCGACCTCGTCGACGCCGTCGCCAGCCGCGGCAAAACCGCCTGCGACGTCGAAGAGGCCCGACGCGCCACCGAAATCGGCTTCGCCGTGCACCTCTCCCACGCCCGCCACGGCGCGCGCATCGACCTGCCCGCCGCCGACCGCGACCTGCGTATTCCTTCGTTTCCGTGGGGAAATGAGTAGAATAGTCCTGCCTACAACTTACTCAGCCGGCCCGATAAGCCGCCGCCACCTTCTGAAAAATAGCGACCACGTCGTCAATCTCCCGCGTGCTCCAGTTCTCATGCAGCGAAAACGTGAAGTGGCTCTCCAGCATCGCCTGCGCATTGGGACACGGAAATTCGCGATTCGGATCGCCCTTGTATAGAGGACTGGCCCAGGGATAACCGCTGCTGCCAAAGACCCGCCGCTCCGTGTACCACGACTGCCGGTGCGGCATCCCATACCGGTAGTCGTCCGTCACCGGCAGGCCCTCCGCGCGCAGGCTCGCGCAAAAAGTCTCCTTGTCGCACGCTGCCCGCTCCGGGTAAAACGCCACCGGTATGAACCAGTAGCTGGATTCGACCTCCCCTGCCGGCTGACTCAACGCGATCATCTCCAGGTCCGCCGTTCCTTCGATCAACTGGCCGACGATCGCCCCTCTTCGTTCGATCATCTCCGGCAATTTGCGCAGCTGAATCAGTCCGAACACGGCTGCCAGATCCGTCTGGTTGAAATTCAGCGTCGCCTGCATGTTCGTCGCGCCCTCCGGCAGGAAGTGCGGCTTGCCCCGGTCGGCCATCCTTCTCACCGACTGGTACAGCGCCTCGTCCCGCGTGAAGACCATGCCGCCCTGCCCCCCTGAGCTGTGATTCTTCCCTGAATTCGTCGAAAAGGCCGACAGGTCGCCAAAACTCCCCGCCAGCTGACCCTTGAACCGCGCCCCGTGAGCCTGCGCACAGTCTTCAATAACCGGAATTCCATGCCGCCCCGCCAGCGCCATTATCCCGCCCATGTCGGCCGGATCGCCCGCGATATGCGGCACGATAATCGCACTTGTGCGCGGCGAAATCAACGCCTCGATCTGCTCCGGCCCCGTATTGAAGCTGCCCGGCGCCGAGTCCGCGATCATCGGGATCATGCTCTGCAATGGGATCGGCATTATCCCACCCGGGTCCGTAAACGGGCCGATGATGACCTCGCTGAACGCCTCCAGCTCCAGCGCCAGCAGCGCCACGTAAATCGCCGCCGACCCCGAGCTCACCGCGTCTGCATACCCGCCCCCCAGGTACTCCGCAAACGCCGCGCAATACGCCTCCTCCTCCTCACCCTGGTACGCGCCAAGATTCCCCGTGGCCAGCACCTTGTCCATATACGCGCTGACCGCCTCCCTTTCCTCCTCCCCGATATGCCCGCGCGCCGGCAACGGCGCCTCCCGCACCGGAGTACCGCCATCTATGGCCAGCTTATTTGCACTCTCTCCCATGCCTCACTCCTCCAGTGTGTATTCGAAGCGGCTGCTGGCCGGCAGATCGCCCAGCCAGCCAGGGACCTCCACATCCGGCCCCGAGCGCACAATCCATAGCTCCTTCCTATCCGACCCTTCCACCGTGCACGCCGCCCAGCCCGCCCCGGTCAGGTCACTGCCGTGCCAAGTGACCGAGACGATGCGCGGCCTTTCCGCGTAGGGATGAAATACACTGACAAAGGCAGTGCGCGCCGCAGTCCGCTGGCGGATCATCAGGTCCTGCACGTCCTCCGCCGGGTTCCCGGGCGCCGGCCCCGCATAGAGAGTCGTCCCATCACCTTCGGCCATGAAAAGCTTCATGCCCGTTTCCCCAAACTGCCAGTCCAGAGCGATATTGTCCAACGCCGGTCGCGTGCTCAGGTTGTCTATGTACTCGTATCCGTCCCCTTCAAGTTCGGCAGGCACAATTGGCACACCGTCGCCAAGCGGCGCCAGCACCCCGCGATTGCGGAAGATCCAGTCGATGCGGCGCTCCCCTTCGGCATCTACCAGGAAAATATCCACAAAATAGTCACCCCGCGCCAGCACCGCCCTGCGCATAGCCACCCCATCATAGACTTCGGGCGCTTCTTCGTCGACACCGTATGTCGGCGTGTCGATGCCGGTTACAACATCTTCTCCCCATCTGATCGCAGCGTCAGCCACCTGAAACGGCCCTTCCGTCCGAAAGGCAATGCTCCGTCCCGCGCCCGCCGGCTGTGACTTGCCATCCAGCACAACCGTGTTATGACTGATCGTCTGGCGGTACCAGCCTTGAAACAAATCAATCCCATACCCCGGCGTCCCCAAATCCGGCGCCTGCCGTTCCCCCCGTGCATAAACAGTCAGTCCCAGCTTATCCGGGTGCCCGTGGCCCCCGCCGTGAACCCCGTACTTGAGCAATACATACTGCTCGTTCGCCTCCGACCGCAGCGCCTCCCCTTCCGGCTGCGCACGCACAACTGCATAGCCGGAAGCCGGCATCTGAACGCTTGGCAGCGCCAGTCCCTCGTCCGAACCCGGTTCCAGCTCGGTAGCGCCGTACAGAAGCGCGTCCAGGCTCTCCCGCGGCCCGTGTCGATAGGCCCGCGCCAGCACCTGCCCGAACAGTGGCTCGTCGAACCACGCGTTTCCGATCTCATAGAACGCCGGCGCCTTGGGTACCCCATGGCAGCAGTCGTCGTTCAGACCCGTGAAGTACCAGCAGTCATTCGTCGCCGGCAAGCTGCCGTCCGGGTACGCGCACAACACCGGCGCCCGCAGCACCGCCGCCAGCGCCGGATGCTCCCGCAGGTCCCAATCCGGCAAATTTGCCGTCGCCTTCGCCAGCAGCAGCAGCGCCGCCACAGTATAAAAGTGGTAGCTGAACGACCCCTCAAACCACAGGCCGTCGGCCAGTATCCCCTCCCTCGCCTGCCTATGAAACCCATACGCCCCATCAACCGCAAAGCCCAGCAGCTCATCGCTCCCCGTCACTGCCCCGATCGTCCCGATTGCCGCGTTATGCCAGCACGCAAAGTTATGGATCCCGCCAAAATGACGCGCCACCAGAAAATCCGCCGCCGGACGCAGCAGCCTATCAACGATCTCCTCCTGCTGCGCACTGCTGAGCGTAGAACGTATCAAATCAAAAGACCACGCCAGCGGAATCGACCACACCGCCTCATCCAACGTACTGAACTGCGCAACCCCATGGTTCTCCGGCCGCCAGCCCGCATAAGCCTTGTACCCAGCGTACGCGTCGGCATACCCCAACAGGATCTCCTGCACGCCCTGCCGGTTACGCTCCTCCCCCTCCAGCTTCCACAGCACAGCCAGCCGCAGCGCCGACTCCGCCAGCCTGTTATTCACCGACCAACGCCACGCCGAGTCAAACGGCTCCCCGCTGAACGTCTCCCCGTCTACAGGGCAGCGATGCACAGTAGGCGAGTCCGGCTCAAAAACCAGCTGCACCGCATGCTGCGGACAGAAATAGTCATGATAATACCCGCCCGGCAGCGCCTGCACCCCCACCGGCCGCGCAAAGAAATCCTCTACCTCCCCGCGCAACAACCCAACCGCCGCCGCAAACTGCGCCAACCCTGCCTTACTCCGAATCTGCGCCCACTGTTCTTCTGAGATAAGTGAAGTATTCGTCATGTCAAAAACTTTACCCTGTAAAATATGTAATTCGGTGAGAGGCTCACTGTCCCTCCCGCCACGCCCCGTAGGGGCACCCCTTGTGGGTGCCCACGTACGCGCCACGCCTCCCTGCCCCCGCCACGCCCCGTAGGGGCACCCCTTGTGGGTGCCCTGGTGGATGCTTGACAACAAAGTGTGGTTGAAACAACAAGCCGCCCCCGGGCCGGAATCG
>VXOE01000129.1 GCA_009840225.1 Caldilineaceae bacterium SB0662_bin_25
ATAGGCCCGACCGCCCAAACTGCAGTGGTCAGTGGTTAGTGGTCAGTTGTCAGAGGGGGCGCTTCCTTTGCCTCAGTGTGTATTTCGGAGTGGCTATGGTTGGTCTGCCGCCAAAAGTATTCGAGTGTTCGCCCCCATTTTGGTATGCACGCTGTCCTTACTTTTGCTTGCGGGCGGCGCGCACCTGCTCGTATGTTTCCGGGCCGGGCGGGTAGTACTTTCCGGGCACGACGCCTTCGGCAAGGATGCGTTGCTTGATCATCTCCTCGGCTTCCTCGTGCACCTCGGTCAACTCGACGCACTCTTCGGCGAACCAGGAGGGCACGACGACGACGCCGTCGGCATCGCCAACGAGGACATCACCGGGCCGGACGAGGGCGCCGCCGCACTGGACGTCGACATTTTCCTGGGCGGGGATGGCGTAGGGGATGCCGCCGAGGGGCGTGCGGTCGCGGGCGTAGATGATGAGTCCGTACTCCTCCTGCACCATGATATCGAGGTCGCGGATGCCGCCGTCGGTGACGACGCCGTCGGCATTGGTCATTTTGAGCTGGAGCGCTTTGACGTCGCCGAAGATGCAGGGCCGGGCATCGCCCATGACGTCGCAGACGAGGACGTCGCCGGGGCCGCAGCGGCCCATGGCCTTGTATTCGGGCGAGTCTGCGCCGATCTGCACCTCGGCCTGCAGGTCGGGACGGGGCGGCAGATAGCGCAGGGTGCGTGCGCGGGCGGCGAGTTGCTGGCCGGGGGTGCAGAGGCGCACGTCACTCATATAGGGAAGGGGCACACCGGCGTAGCGGTGGACGGAGTTCCATACGGTGGCAACCGGCAGTTTCTTGAAGCGGTCCAGAATGTGTTGCGGGACTTCGACCGGTGAGAAGGAACGATCGGTCATCGGTTGTCTCCTGGTGGGGTGGGTACGAGAATGTATTGCGCACGCCGGGCGTGTCAGGATTTGGAAACGGACTAACAGTGAATACGGAGGACGCGTGTGGCGGGGCCAAAATCTACTCCAGTCGGGGTACAGGAGCAGGGCTTAGGGGGAGGGCCCAACCGCGTCGTGATCATACTCGAAATCGGGGGAAATGCCTATCAGAAAGGGGGTTGGATTCGGTGTAAAGTGGAGAGCGTGTCGAGTGGTATTGAGCTCGGTAGCGGGATTTGTCGGAAACGGTTTCGTTGCGGAGTCGCATTCGGTGTAAGATAGACAGATTGTGCCCACTACGGAAAAGCCGCTCCATGAAGTCGAGTGAATCCACGCCAGCCGCTGCCGCGACGCGGTCGAATTGGGGTCTGTTGATTGCCCTGATGATACCGGTGGGCATGGCGACGATGAACATGTCGATGTTCGGCGTGGCCCTGCCGACGGTCCGGGATGCGTTCGCGGTGGATGCGGACATGACGGCATGGCTGCTGGCGGCATACAGTCTGCCGTTCGTTATATTCATGCCGCTGTACGGGAAGCTGGGTGACAGCCTGGGCAAGGCGCGTCTCTTCCAGAGCGGAATCGTCTTCTTTTTTGCCGGCTCCTTGATCTGTGTGCTGGCGAGAAGCTTGCCGCAACTCCTGATAGGCCGCGTATTGCAGGGGATGGGCACGGCGGGCTACTACCCCCTTTGCATCGCCATTATCGCGGAGCGCTTTCCGGCGGGGCAGCGGGGCAGGGCGATGGGGACGTGGAGCTCGGTGGCGCCGGGCGCGTCGACGTTGGGGCCGCTGTTGGGCGGGTTTGCAGTCGATAATTTCGGCTGGAACTACGTTTTTGTGCCGAGCCTTCTGGTCGCGCTCATCGCTCTGTGGGCGGCGTACCTGCGGGTACCATCGCAGCGCCCGATTCGCGGGGAAGGGTTGCAGGCGTTTGACTGGCTGGGCGCGGTTCTATTGGGCGGGGCTCTCGTCTGCGGGATATTTTTCCTCTCGAGCCGCACGGTAACCGGTGTGGAGCCGCTGCGGGACTGGCGGCTGCTGGCGGCTGCGGTGGGATTGGGGCTGCTGTTCTGGCGGCGGGAGGGCCGGACGCCGCGGCCGCTTGTCAATTTCGCTCTCTACCGGCGCAAGAATTTCGGGGTTGCCTCGCTGGCGGCCGGCTTCCGCATGGTAATCATGCACACGGCCATGTTTCTAAATGTACTGTTTCTGACCGATGTATATGGGTTGGATGCGATTGAACTGGGTATTTTCACGACGATCTTTTCCGGCGCGATTTTTGCCACGACCCAGGTTGGAGGTCAGCTGGCGGACCGGATGCACTCCCGCTGGCTTGTGGGAGGGAGCTTCGCAGTGATGATCTGCGCGCTGGCCGGCCTGGCGTTGTTCCCGCTGCCGCTGCTGGGGGCGGCAGCGATGATGCTGACGCAGTCGCTGGCGGGCGGGCTGGCAATGGCTGCGCTCCACCGTGCGGCGATGGAGGAGATCCCGATGGAAGAGAGCGGGTCGGCGGCGGGGCTATACAGCACGGCGCGATTTGGCGGCGGCGTGGTGGGTGCGACGATCGCAGGGGTGGCCCTGCAACAGTCACTCCTGTTTACTCCGGGGCCGCTGGAGGCTTACCAGTGGGTGTTTGGAATGGTTGCAGTGATCAGTTTGGCGAGTCTGGCGGTGGCGTGGAGGTTGGAGCGGTAGGAGAGCGTCCTGTCAGGAGGAGGCTTTGCCCCAGCCGCCGCCGCCGGGGGTTTCGATGCGCAGGCGCTGGCCGGGCTGCATGCGGCGGGTGACCTTGGAAGAGAGCTCTTCTTCGGAGCCGTCGGTGTCGATGAGGAGATTGCGGCCCGGCGCGGCGGGCTCGCCGCCGGCGAGGCCCCAGGGTGCGATGGCACGGCGTTCGCTGAGGATGGTGGCGGTGGTGGGGCGCAGGATTTCGTATTCGCGCACGATGCCGTCGCCGCCTCGATGCGTTCCGGCGCCGCCGCTGCCGCGGCGCAGGTGGTAGCGGGTCAGGCGCAGGGGGTAGGCCATTTCGAGGGCTTCGACGGGCGTGTTGAGCGTGTTGCTCATGTGTACGTGTGCGCCGCTGAAGCCGTCGCCCTGCGGGTGTGCGCCCATGCCGCCGCCGAGCGTCTCGTAGTAGGTCCAGGGCAAGCCGTCGGCGTTTTCACCTCCCATTGTACAGTTATTCATGGTGCCCTGGCCGGCGGCGGCGATGCGGTCGGGCAAGGCCTGCGCGAGCGCGCCGAACACGGCATCGGTGACGCGCTGGGAGGTCTCTACGTTGCCGCCGGCTACGGCAGCGGGCGGGCGGGCGTTGACGAGACAGCCGGGCGGCGCGTCGACCTGGACGGGCGCGAAGCAGCCGGCGTTGACGGGTACGTCCTCGCCGACGAGGCAGCGGACGACGTAGTAGCAGGCGGACTTGGTCACGCTTAGAGGGGCGTTGAGGGAGCCGAATATGGTGGGGCAGGTGCCGCTGAAATCAAGGGTTACTGTCTCGCCGCTGATGGTGGCGGTCACGCGGATGGGCGCGGGGGTTGTGTGGCCGTCGACGACCGATTCGATTGGATCCTCGAAGGTGTAGCTACCGTCGGGCCAGTTGCGAATGGCGGCGCGGGTGAGGCGTTCGCTGTATTGCTGCAGGTGGCCGGCATAGGCCAGCAGCTCGGCGTTGCCATGGCGGGCGGCCAGCTCGTGGAGGCGGCGGTCGCCGACGGCGTGGGCGGCACGCTGGGCGGCGAGGTCGCCGCGGCGTTCGTCGGGCGTGCGTACATTGCGCAGGATCAGTTCGAGCAGGGATTCCACCAGCTTGCCGCCTTCGTAAAGCTTGAGAGGCGGGATGATGATGCCCTCCTGGTAGAGCTCGGTGGAGAGGGGCAGGGAGCCGGGCGACATGCCGCCGACGTCGGCGTGGTGGGCGCGGCTGGCGGCGAAGTAGTGGGGGGTGGAG
>VXOE01000158.1 GCA_009840225.1 Caldilineaceae bacterium SB0662_bin_25
CGCATCTTGGCAGATTCCGAGTATGTGCCAGCGCGAGCAAGACAGGCGAGGCCACTCCCATATATGCCTAACGTTCACCGCCATGACCATCGAGAGTCCGCTACAGAAACACTGACGGTAAATTCTCCCCAGGCAGACCGCACAAAGCACACACATACGGAACATGGCTTTGTAGTTACCAGTTCAGAAAGTTAGCCATCGGACTCTGGCATACACCAACGGCGCCGGGCGCTGCCTGCCTCCCGGCTCCTGTTCACTGGTTTCTGCCTACTGAGGTGGACGCAAATAGAGTGGCTGCAGCGGCGCACTACATGCCGGTGACCCGGCCCGCAGGTGGCGCATCGCCAGTCGGGCCAACCCCTCGCCCCGGCTCTCTGACAAGCCGGCCCGCTCAGCTCCCGCGCCGTTTGAGAAACCGGGTGTACTCTTGTAATTCTCCGGCAGATCGAATTCAACGGCCGGATCGATGCAGCGGACGTGGGCCAGCCCTTGCAAATCCTGTCGCAGGGCACTGCTCAACTCGCCCACCAGCCACACAGGACGCCCCTCCGCCCGCAGCGCCGCAACCAGCGCCTCCCCGGGCCCCGCGCAATGGTCCGCCGCGGCCGGCAGCCACAGCGGATCATCAGCCGGCGCCGCGGCCCAGTTGAAGCGCCCCCGCCCTGCCTGCAGAACAGCCCAAACATCCGCACCCGGCGCCGCCAGCGGCACAAACCGCGCCGCAACTGCGCTCAACACCGGCAGACCGATCAACCGCGGCGCCTCCTGCAGCCCCAGGGCAATCCCCTTCACAACGCTGATACCAATCCGCACGCCCGTAAAACTGCCCGGCCCCGTCGTAACCGCCAGAATACCGACGTCGTCCATAACCGCGCCGCCCTGCGCAAGCGCCTCCGCCACCGCCGGCAGCGTCTCCTCCGTCTGTCGCCGCCGCGACCGCCACACCTTCTCAGCCAGCACCGTCTCCCTACCCGGGTCAAACAGCACTACCGTACAAGTCGAGGAAGCAACATCAAGAGCAAGCAGCATATACCTATGGCTGGGAGGAGGAGATTCGTAACTCGCGTCTCAGAGCGGTTGCCGGCCACTGACCACTGACCACTGACCACTGCAGTTTCTCAGTCGGCAAGTCCCTGATCGTCCCCAGCGCCTCGCGCCAGGACCGGCATCGGTCTGTGGTGAGCAACAGGCGTTACGATCCCGTCAACCAGTTCACGCGTGCCCACGACATTCAGCTTCTCATAGAAAAATGCATAGTGCTCTTCCACACCCGCAAAGATCGCCTCCACCCGCTCCCGCGGCAGCGCCCACAGCTCCGGCTTGAACGGCCCCAGCGCCTTCTTGCGCGTCTTCAGATGAAATACCAGGTCGGAATCATTCGCCCCGCGCTCATCCGCGTGATGAGCCTCCAGATGCGCGTACATCTCCTGGCGCAACGAGTCGGGCAGACTGGGATGGTCCAGAAATGTGTTGGTGAAACCCGTCGCCAGGTGGATCTCAATCGTCTGCGTCTCCGGAAACTTGCTGAACAGCTCTTCCGGCAGCGTGCTCGCCCCATGCTGGACCGCCCCGCCCGACCCGTGGAAACGGGCGCGCTCGCCCAGGTCCTCAAGCGTATCGAAATCCACCGCCACGTCGGCCTGCGTACCGTCCGGCAGCAGAATCCCGCCGTGGGCCGTTCCCGTGGCCACACTGATCTTGCTCAACCCCGCGTAGTCGCCCAACTCGCCCAGCGCAGCCTTGTAGCCGTGGATATACGCGTCCAGCTCCGGCACCGTCGAGTTCTTTTCCCCCACTTCGCCAATCTCGCCGCCCAGGCTGATCGTCACGCCCTCCGGCTCCAGATCGCGGATGAACTTGGTCAGCATCGCCGAGCGCAGGTAGTTCTCCCGCTGCTGCTCGTCCAGCGAAGCCGGCTCCAGCGTCACCAGCGTGCTCGTGTCGATATCAATGTTCCAGTATCCGGCCGCCAACGCCTTCTTTGCCAGCGCCTTCACCTCGTTCAGCGCGCCCTCCGGGTCCGACCTGTACTTCTTGCCGTCCACCTGAAAGTGATCGCCCTGAATGAAGATCGGCCCCCGGTATCCCTCCTTGATGGCCGCCGCGATCAGAACGGCCGAAAACTCGGCCGGTTCCTGGAAAGTGTAACCCATCTCGCTGCGCGCGATCTCGAAAATGAACGCCCCCGTCTGCGTACGTTGCGCCGCCCGGTACGCGGCCCGCCCCGCCTCGTACGTGGAAAAACGCATGTTCATCGCCGGCACCGTCCGGTTCGTCCATGCGTTGTCCGCCCTCGCAATGTAGAATTCGTGAATGCTGGCAGGGCACGCGCCCATCAGCTGCCCCAGCTCCCAGATCAGCCACCGGCTGAACGTCTTCACCGCAAACGTCCCGAAAACCGCATCCCGCACCAGCGTATCGATCAGATCCGCGCGCACCCTCTCCCCGTCCAGCAGCTCCACGCGCCCCCTGTCGTCAATGCCCACCGCGCCCTTCAGATTCCGGCGCAGTTCGTAGACCGATTCATGTATCACAGCTGTTCCCCTCGTAAAAGTACCTGCGCACCCACAGTCAATCCGAACCAGTGCATTACAGCCTCACCCCGGGCTCCACCGTGTCTCCTCCCCTAACTGCCGTCCCAGCCCACTGACCACTGCAGTTCGCGCCCCATCAACGCCCCGCACTCAATGTGCGCGCATCGGCACAGTGCCCACGCCAATCGTAGTTGCACCCCTTGAGAGAGCACTAAAAACTAGAAACCAAAAACCAAAAACTGATGTTGACCGCGTTTGAACGCATCCGGTAGAATAGCAGAAACCAGATGAGAGTGAAAGATCCGTTTTCAGGTTTCGTATCGGCGCTGGACCCCCTCTGCGCCGCTCAAAGACCAGGAACCCGCTACCAAGTACCCCTCCCGGAGGCATTCCATGTCAGGACTCAAACTCGGCGCGCACATGTCGATCGCAGGCGGCGTCAGCAACGCACTCGACGCGGCCGCCGACGTACAAAGCAACGCAGTCCAGGTCTTTATGAAGAGCAACCGCCAGTGGAAAGGTCCGCAGATAAAGGAAGACGATGTCTCCCGTTGGAACGAGCAGATGCCCGCCAAGGGCGTCGCCTACGCCGTCAGCCACGCCTCCTATCTCATCAACCTCGCCTCACCCAAAGATGACCTCTGGGAAAAAAGCGTCGCCGCCTTTGCCGATGAATTGGAGCGCGCCCACGCCTACGGCATCCGCCACGTGGTCCTCCATCCCGGCGCCCACGTCGGCAGCGGCGAAGAAGCCGGCATGCAGCGCATCGCCGACGCCCTCAACCGCATCCACGCCCAGCTCCCCCAATGCAGCGGCGTAATCACACTCCTCGAGCTCATGGCCGGCCAGGGCACCACCTTGGGCTACACCTTCGCCCAATTGGCCCGCATCATCGAACTGGTGGCGGAAAAAGAGCGTGTCGGCGTCTGCCTCGACACATGCCACGCCCTCGCCGCCGGCTACGACTTCCGCACCGCCGAGGGCTACGAGGCCATGATGACCGAACTCGAAGAGACGGTCGGCATCGACAGCGTCGGCTGCTGGCACTTCAACGACAGCTCGAATGATCACGGCAGCCGCAAAGACCGTCACGAGCACATCGGCGAAGGCTATGTCGGCGCAGAGGGCTTCCGCCACATCCTCAACGACCTCCGCTGGGACGGCGTCCCCATGCTCCTCGAGACCCCCAAAAAAGAAGACGGCGACGGCAAAGACGAGCAGAACCTCCGCGCCCTCGCCGCCCTGGTAACCGACCCCCCCCCCCACCCCAAACGCCCACGACCGAATAAAAAAAAATAACAA
>VXOE01000344.1 GCA_009840225.1 Caldilineaceae bacterium SB0662_bin_25
GGGGGCCCCCCCCCCCCCCCACGCCCCCCCTACTGCCTCATCGACCGGGTGTCGACATTCGTAACAGGTGCCTAATCGAACGTGTCTAGCCCGACCACGTCCCGCCAGTCCCAGCAAGTCCCCGTACGTGCCGGCCCTGTCCCTGCCCTCGCACGCCCAACTGACGGATTCCCCCGTACGGCCAGGCCTGGGGAATTCACCGAGAGACGTTAAGCAATTTCAGCCGCCGCTGGCATGGATTCCCCGCCAGACTATCCCCACCCCAAATCTGGGATGTACCCGCTCTGTGAGCGTGCCACCCCAATATGCGTGGAGGCGGTCCGGTGTGAGAATCGTGCTCTCAGTAAAATGAATTGCCTGCGGATTTTGAGGAAGGCAAACGCAAGCATGATGCCGGCCCCCAGGCGCCAAGTTGGCATGGTGTAGAGGGGGGCGTTGCCGGGGGGGTGCAGCCCCTGCACAGGGGGGGCCGTAGGCCCATACGCCCAGAACCGCGGCAGTCAGTGGTTTGCAGTCTTGGGCAAATAACTCGGCAACTGGTTGAGAATGGATGAAAAGAGAGTTGCCGCCAGTGATCGGGCCGGGTCTAGATCTGTCCGAGGCTCTGCTGCGTCCAGTCCATCATTGCTTGTTGTGAACCGTAGATGCGGGCAGCGCTGGATATGCCGTTCTGGAGGCGGGTTGCCGCGGTCTCAAGTGCGTCGAGTGCGGCCGGGACATCGCCATCCGGTTGAACTGCGGCCGTGCCGCTTGAGCGTTCCGGTACATCGCGCCTGTGGTACAGACCGTCGCCCTGCAGAGTCCAGGATTGACGGCGATCTTCCAGACAGCAGTCGAGAATGCGCTGTAACTGCTCCTGCAGGGCCGGTTCCTCTACAGGTACGATGGCTTCTACGCGGGCAGTCAGATTGCGTGTCATCCAGTCTGCGCTGCCGATGAAGTAGAGGGGCTCGCCATCGTTGACAAAGGAGTAGATGCGATGGTGCTCAAGGAAGCGGCCGATCACGCTGATGACTTCGATGTTCTCGCTGAGCCCTTCGATGCCAGGCTGGATACGGCAGTTGCCGCGCACGATGAGGCGGATGGGAACGCCTGCCTGGCTGGCGCGGTAGAGGGCCCGGACGACAATTGGGTCGTCGAGTCCGTTCATTTTAGCGACGATGCCGGAGGCGCGGCCGGCAAGGGCGTTGGCCGCCTCTGTATCGATCAGTTCTACAAATCTGTCTTGCATGTTGACAGGCGCAACCAGGAGGCGGCGGAAGTGGCGCTGGCGGCTGTAACCCGTCAGGAAGTTGAAGAGGTCCATCAGGTCGGCCCCGACTTCAGGTCTGGCGGTGAGCAGACCCAGGTCAGTGTATAGGCCGGCGGTCTTGGGGTTATAGTTTCCGGTGCCGATGTGAGCGTAGACCTGTATCCCTTCTTCTTCCTCGCGTACGACAAGAGTCGTCTTAGTATGCGTCTTGAGACCGACGAGACCATAGGCAACGTGGACGCCGGCATCTTCCAAGGTTCGCGCCCATTCTATGTTGCGCTCCTCGTCGAAACGGGCCTTCAGCTCGACCAGGACCGCTACCTGTTTGCCGCGTTCGGCAGCTTGTATCAAGGCGCGACCTACCGGGGAGTCGGCGCTTGTGCGGTAGAGTGTCTGCTTGATGGCGAGGACTTGCGGGTCGCGTGCCGCGGCTTCGATGAAGGCCTGGGTGCTGGTTGCGAAGCTGTGGTATGGGTGATGGACGAGAATGTCGCCCTTACGGATGATGGAGAAGATATCGGCTGGCCGGGTCAGGCTGCCGACGCCGGAAAAGGCGGGATGGGTCTGCGGAATCCAGGGCTGGTTCTTGAGATGGGGCAGGTTGACATCGGTAAGCGGCAACAGGTCGGCTACACCGAGTGGACCTTCGTGGCGGTATACATCTGTGTGGTGCAGATCCATCTCCTGCATCAGGATTGCGCAAATGTCTTCAGGCATTGACTCTGCCACTTCCAGGCGAACGATGGGGGCAAAGCGGCGCTCGCGCAGTTCCTCACTGATCATTTCGAGGAGGTCGTCTGCTTCCTCTTCGCTTCGGGCGATGTCGGCGTTGCGGGTCACCCGGAAGGGATAGGCGGCGATCAGATCCATGCCGGGGAAGAGGAGCTCCAGGTTGTGGGTAATCACCTGTTCGAGGGGAACGAAATCGAGTGAGTCATTTACAGTCACCCAACGGGCGCGGTTGGACGGAACCTTGACGCGGGCAAACCGGATCTCTCCGTTGACCGGGTCACGCATTTCAACTGCGAGGCTCAGGCTTAGGTTGCTGATGAAAGGGAAGGGGTGGCCGGGGTCGACAGCCAGGGGCGTGAGGATCGGGTAAATCTCCCTTCGGAAGAACTCGGCCAGCTCTCCTTGCTGGTCAGCTGGCAATTCGTCATAGGCGACGACTCGCATACCTTCGTCGCGCAGCCCGGGGAGGATCTCGTTGAGCAGCGCGTGGGTCTGGCATTGGACCATGGCACGCACGTGGCGAGCAATCAGACGCATTTGATAGTCTGGCGTCCAGCCATGGAGAGTCAGGTTGGCTACACCGGCGGCCTGCTGACGTTTCAGCCCACCGACTCGTTTGCGGAAGAATTCGTCAAGATTACTGCTGGTGATGGCGATGAATTTGAGCCGATCCAGGAGCGGGTTGCGATTATCGAGCGCTTCGTAGAGGACGCGCCAGTTGAAGTCCAGCCAGCTGAGCTCCCGATTGTAAACAGCCGGCGAGTCGGTGAGCTCATCGATGGAGAGATTGGTCAACGGCGTAGTTGAGGGCGGGTATGCGGAGACGGGCGGCATGGTCGTATCGGGAGAAGGCTTGGCCTGCCAGTCAAAGTCCGACCCGGCATCGCGTTCATCACCGGCGTCGGTAATCAACTGTTCGACAGAAGGCGGACTGTCGGTCTCTTCGTCCAATCGATAGGTGTAGCTGTTCATCAGTACCGTCTCCGACAAACAATTCAATGTGCTTTGGGCATCGGTGTTCTGAAAGATTGCAACCATTCTAGGGAAAACCTGTTAAAATGTAAAGCCCGCAGGGAAGCTATGACTCTTGAAATGTAAGAGAGGTCCTGACCAGGTCTTGAAATGGATTCGCGGACGCCGCGGCCAGATAGTCCATGTGTGTACATGTCAAGGCTTGTTCATTCATTGGGAGCCGACCCTGAGATAGACATGCTGTGGAGACGGAACGGCGCCATCCGGTCTGTCTCTCCAATCTGTCCAGGAATTGTAACTGCCTAAGCACTGACAGAATCGGAGCCCGGAATCTTCGAGTCGGAAGGCTATGCCGGACTCATGAGTTGGAGCGAATTCTGAAATGTTTGAGAGTATATTGACCGTTCTCTTGTTTGTACCCCTGTTCCTGATCGTCCTTTTGGCGAATCTGGCGGACAAGCAGAGACTGAACGAACGATCCGGAAAGACGATTGCCGGGCTAACCTATGCCTTTCACACATTCATATTCGGTACGATGGCGGCGGCCGGCGGTGTACTACACGCTGTCGCGATCGGCATCAGGACAAACGAGGAGCTCAGGCAAAGTGTCCTTGATATCGCGGCGGGTGGGGGGAGCGGCGACGTCACCGATTTTTTGCCTGTGCTGGATAGACTGGATGCGCTGGGCATGGGCATCTGGTTGCCGGCTGTGGCGGCGCCCCTGTTCCTTCTGCCCCCTGTTCGCAGGCTGCTGGCGGACGTGACCCCGATTGATGCGCTGAGCAGCGTTCATGCGGTCGCCGCCTCATTCGTCATGTTGGTGGTGATGAATCTGGCGGTCACCCTCGCCGTTGGGTTGGATACGCTGGCGGACATGTCGGAGGCATCCGAGACCGACGGTGGGTCACTGCTGGTGTCGCTATGGGTGCAGCAGATTACATTCGCCCTTTGGGCCGTGGTTGGCGTGGGCTGGCTGACGCGGCGAAGGTGGATGCAGGCTCTGGAGCGGCTTGGATTGCTGACGCCCCGCCCTGTTGAAGTGGCTGTGGGCATAGGAACTGGTCTACTATCGGTGGCAATAATTCTGGCGCTGGAGATCGTCGCGGAGGCGGCGGGGTGGGGCCTGGATGAGGACGTTCAGCGGTTGACTGAGGTGCTCATCGGGCCGCTGCTAGGATCGATACCGGGCATTCTGACGCTGGGCCTGGCCGCGGGTATTGGGGAAGAGACGCTGTTTCGTGGGGCGCTACAGCCGCGATTTGGCTTGTTGATCACCAGCATATTATTTGCCCTGCTGCACAGCCAGTACGGCATCACCCTTTCGACACTGGCCGTTTTCATCGTGGGGATGATATTGGGCCTGGTAAGGAATCGTTACAACACGTCAACGTGCGTGATTGCACACGCGTCATATAACATCACATTGGGCATGATAGCCTACCTGTTCCCGCAGATGTTCTGAAGGAAGTTCAGTCGCCTTTCGCCGGCAATGGACGGCTTGGACCATTCTAGGCTGTTTGTCCAATCTTCAGGTTTATGCTAATATAAGTTCGTCCCACTTTAGCGGTTTACAAAAGCGATTTAGTTGGCGGCGGGCTCGGTCCAGCAGTCAGCCAGGCGAGAACGCACATGCCAGAGTGGCGCCGGAATCTATACATCCTGTTTTTGGTGCAGGTTCTCTCCGTGGCTGGCTTCAGCCTGGTCTACCCCTTCATGCCACTCTACGTGGAAGAACTGGGTGTGGCCACGAGAGGGTCGGTTGCGTTCTGGTCGGGACTTGTGTTTTCGTCCCAGGCTGTGACCATGATGTTGTCGTCCCCCGTGTGGGGGGCGGTGGCCGATCGCTATGGCCGCAAGCCAATGCTCATCAGGGCGACAATAGGCGGCGCAGTGATGGTGTCGCTCATGGGCTTTGCGCAGAGCGCCGAGCAGCTGGTTCTGATTCGCACGCTTCAAGGATTTCTGACTGGAATTGTTTCTGCCACAAGCGCGATGGTGGCCGCGACTGTCCCCAAGGAGAAATCCGGAGAGTCTCTGGGTCTGATTCAGACGGGGCTTTGGGTAGGGGCGGCGGTGGGTCCGCTAATCGGGGGGCTGGTTAGCGAGGCGTTCGGCTACCGCGCCAGTTTCTGGTTTACAGGCGCGGCGCTTGCGCTGGCGGGCGTTGCTGTCATTGTTTGGGTCAGGGAGGACTTTGAACCACCCCCCGACCAGAGGCGGGTCAAGTTCTGGACGAACTATCGCAATTTGCTGCGGGCCCCCGACATGGGGTCACTGTACTGGGTCTCTTTTCTGCAGAGCCTGGGCCGCTCGGTGACGATGCCCCTACTGGCATTTTTCTTTGTCGATCTGCTTTCTTCGAGCAAAGGCGCGGCCGTCCTGTCGGGCATGAGCATCGGAGCGAAGGCTGCGATCGGTTCTGTCAGCGCGATCTATCTGGGCCGGCTCAGCGACCGAATTGGCCATGAGCAGGTATTGACGGCAGGCGCGGCCTTTGCCATACTGGCCTACTTCTCGCAGGCGTTTGTCACCAATGCCTGGCAACTGCTCTTCTTCCAGGCCCTGATCGGAGTCAGTGCCGGCGCGATCATGCCAGCGACGAGTGCGCTGCTTAACCTGCGGACGCCTGAAGGTTCGCACGGGACAACCTTCGGATTGAGCAACAGCGTCAATGCTGCAGGACGGATGGTGGCGCCGATGTTGGGTGCGGCCGTTTACCCGCTGATTGGAATGCGAGGCGTGTTTGCAGTTGTGACGATTGTCTACGTGGTACTTGCCCTGGCCGCACTCTACGTTTGGCGCAAGAGCCCTGCCGGGATCAGAGTCGGCGCGCCGTCCAGGGTATCAGGGGACTGACGCGACCGGAGTAATTCTACCCGGTGCTGCGACTTCTCGGCCAGCTCAGGTATCCCTCGAAGTTCCGGCCGGTGAACTGCCGGTCTTCCTCAGACGGAAACTTAGCCTGCCAATCGAGATTTAGGCCGTTAATTGCCGGAGATAACCCGGTCGTACAGTTCTTGCTGGCGCAGCGCAGCTTGGGCGTAGACGGCGCTGGCTTCTCTTAAAGGCATTGCCGTGTGAACTGTAGGCGGATTGGGCGGGAGCGGGATTCCCAGTGCCTGCATGGCGAGGACAGCGGCGCCGCGGCTGGTCGCTTCATCGACGTTGACAAGGTTCACGGGAACCTGTAGGGCGTCGGCGAGGATCTGGCGCCACAATTGGTTTTCCTGAAGGGCACCGCCGCTGGCGACGATTTCAGCACCGGGTGGCAAGAGAGGACGGAGTCGCTCGTAGATGAGGCGGAAACGCAGGGCCACGGCTTCAAATGCTGCGCGGACAATGTGAGCAGGCGTTGTAGCCGGCGAGATGCCGCTGATGGTAAGGTCGGCCTCGGTCGCCCAGCCGGGCGCGCGTTCGCCGCGTAGAAAGGGGAGGATAGTTAGCCCGTGCGCGTCGGCAGGGAGGTCTGCGGCTGCAGCGATAAGTGTGCTAATGTCCTCAACGGCCAAAACTTCGTGTAGCCACGAGAAGAGAGAACCACCGTCGGTTAGCGATCCGCCGACCAGCCAGCGCTTGCTGTCGATAGGATAGCTCCAAAGGCCGGCAGGAACCCGTTGCATGCCGGCCTCTCCGACGCCATACTCTCGGCGCTGAGATTCGTTGGGCAGGACGACTCTCATTGCGCCCGTGGTCCCGATCGTCAGAGCAATGCGCGTGTTGTCCGGACAGCCGCTGCCGAGATTGGCGCCGGCGCCGTCTCCCACTGCCAGTAAGAAGGGAGTTTGTACCAGCTCTGGCCAATTCGAGGCCCAGGGTTCGGCCAGCCCAATGAGCCCTTTCGCATAGTCAAGAACAGGGGGCAACTGTCCAGAATGAACGCCTACTCGCTCAACAAGCTCTTCATCCCACGTCAGGTCTTGACGATTGAGCATGCCTGTCCAGCCAACTTCACTGCTGCTTATTGGAGCGTGGGGTTGGCCGCGCCAGCGCGCGAACAAGCTGGCGGCGAGTGTCTGCCAGCACTCGACCCTCTTTGCGAGGCCTGGTTCCTCTGATGACAGGCGAAGGAGCTGGGCGGGAGCGTAGGCTGTGTGGATTGGCGTTCCGGTTCGCTGCCACGTATCTTCGAGGCTCCCCTGCTGTGCCAATTCCTTACGCAGCCTGTCTGCGTAGCGACCGCTGAGGGCGTCAGAGTAGGTGTAAACCGGAGTGACAGGTTGGCCTTTGGAGTCGACGCCAAGCCAGCTCATTGCAAAGCTGGTCCATGCGGCGGCGATGAAGCGGGCGTTGCTCGTGACCTTTCGGACGCGTGCGAGACAATCGCTGATTACTTCCTCCGTCAGGTCGGTGAGGACATGCGGATCGAAAGTGCCATCCAGGGACTGCTCGGTAATGCGAAACTCGGTCGTTTCCTCGAGCCTGGTTCCATCCAAGCGATAGGCGGAAGCTCTCACCGAAGAGCTTCCCAGATCTACGGCCAGGATCAGGTCCAACTGTGAGCCTTCGCCGAATAGACTACCTTCGAGCTCCGCATCGCATTTGACCAAGGTCATCGCTCCAGTTTTGCAAGGGATACTACTCTTGGGCGGGGACGGAACGATTCTGAGTCTCCGCGTCGACAGTCCGCGAGAGTGCGGCGAGGTCGTCGTGCGCGAGCACGAACTGGTCTGCGCGCCCTGTGCGGTAGGCGGCCCTGGCCATGGTGGTCGTTGCGATTGGGGCGGTCACGAAGAAGAGGATGATAAGGGCCACCATGCGCAGCATCTGTCCTTCGGCAAAGAAGTGGAGGCCGGTGGCAAGCAGCAGGCAGGTGATGCCAAGCGTTGCGGCGATGCCGGCGGCGTGCATGCGCGTCAAGACATCCGGAAGCCGCAGTATCCCTAGTGCGCTGACGAGAAGAAAAAACGTTCCGACTGAGGCCAACGAAATCACGATCAGATTTACAACTGTTGGGTCCATACGTGCACCTCGCCAAGAGTTAAGCCGGCGGAGTATCCTCGTCTTCCCCGGGCTGTCTCTCCAGCCATCTTGCGTGGGGATAGCGTTCCAAGGCGCGGGCAAACATCATCGTTCCCAGGAAACCTAGCACAGCCGTGATAATTGCCCCTTCCAAGAGTACGTAAGAATGACTGTTCACCGCAAAAAGGACGAAGATTCCAACTGCGTGAATGGAAATAAGGTCAAAGGCTACGGTTCGATTGGGCAGGTTTGGCCCGCGCAGAAGCCTCCAGAAGCAGAGAAGCAGCGAAAAAGAGAGCAGGGTCATCAGGACGGCCAGGCTCAGTTCAAAGAAGTCGTTGCTCAACTCGGTCCTCCAGTTTTAGGTATCGGCGGCGTCCATCTCAGCGATCAGCCGGCGCAGTTCCAGGAGGGGGCGTTCAAAGTCTTCCTTGATGTCGGCACGGAATGTACTCGGATCGGCAATGTCGATGGCGTGGACGAGCAGAGCTGCTTCCCCTCTGTCGCGTGGCCCGGTCTGGCGGTCCGGCAGCTCAGTCAGGCGGTCACCAGACTCCGGGCGAAGATCACCTACTTCTGTTTCCACGCCGATCGCATCCTCTTCCGGTTCGCCGTACGGATGAAGACGGCCGGACACGTCCTCGCCCAGATCGACACTTAGAGTGCCCGGTGTCAAAGTGATGATGGTTGCCAGTACAGTGATGTCGAACGGGTTGGTCAATGTCAGTGGGACGGCAACTATGCCCGGACGCATCGTGGGGTGTATGCCGACGGAACTGGCCAGCACCTTCAGGGCCAATTGCACGTTACTTTGCAGGATGGCCCACAGTACGAAGACTCCAAAACCGGCGGCCCGCATCGCGTAGAGCCCGTACCTCCGCTGCACGAGAGACATGAGCACAAAGCCGAAAACAAAGCCAAGAGAGAGCGCCCCCAACGTATAGTCGTTGTTAAGGATTGGCCACATTAGGGAGATAAACAGATTCAAGACCAGGAGTCGTTGCATTGAAAAAGTTTCAACTCAACACTTTCAAGATACTTACAATTTAGCATCCGCGTGCAAGTGTTGTCGCGGTCACCATTCTGTTCAACGCGACTCCAGCAGCGGGCGTGCCGTCATGCCGGATATTGCTTTCGGATGGTCCGAAAAGTATGCTTGCAAAGAGACTAAAGGTTGTTCTGCACCCGGAGTTGAAATCGGGCTCGAAGGCGATACGGCTTCAATGTAGGCCTCACGGTCGAGAGCTTGCTGGGCAACCTTCATGGACAGTTGGAAGGCCGGTCCGCCCCAAATGCCAAGTGCGAGACTGAGGAGGACCAGAACGGCCACGGGTGTCAACATCAGCTGTTGGCGGATTCTGCTTTGCAGTATTCTGACTGGAACGCGGCTCGGGCGGTTGTAATCCCCCCAAAATGACTCACGCCAGAGACGCATCATGTTGATCATGGTGAGCAAACTGGCAAAGAGGCTTATGCCTGACACGAACCAGTGGCGCGTGTCGAGAGTAATCTGGAGGAGGCTAAGCTTACTGACGAATCCGCTGAAAGGTGGGACACCCGCCAGGGAGATGGCGGACATGAAGAACAGAAAGGCAAGAAGAGGTTGCCTGGTGACCAGTCCTCCGATTGAGGCCAGCCGGTCGCTGCCCATATGTAGTTCGACCGCCCCTCCTGCCATTATGAGAGCGGTCTTGATGATCATGTGGTGGCAGAGGTAGATGACTGCCGCGCCCAAACCGAACCCAACAGCCAGTCTGTTGCCGCTCTGTGCGACGGCGAGCCCCATCAACATGAAACCAACATGACTGATGATATGGAAACTCAATACTCGGCGGATTCCAGGCTGGGCCAAAGCACCAAGCGCCCCAACCAGCATGGTTGCGCCCGAAATGGTCAAGAGAATAGGTTGCCAGCTCACCAGGAGTTCAGGAAAGAATAGCGTAAAGCTGCGAAAAAGGGTGTAGATGCCAACTTTCGTAAGCAGGCCCCCGAAGAGCGCGGTGACTGCCGGGGGCGGTGTATGGTAACTGGCCGGCAACCAGAAAAAGAGAGGAAAAATGGCAGCTTTACTGCCAAAACTGACCAGCAAGAGGCCGGCAAAAACCGTGCGCACTGCGGGAGAAGCCATAGTCAGCCGCTGCGCGATCTGGGCCATATTGAGAGTGCCGAGCGTCCCGTAGGCGACGCCCGCCGCGATCAGAAAGATGGTCGATGCGAGCAGATTGAGTACAACATAGCGTATTCCGCTGTTGGTCTGGGCCGGCTGGGCGCCGATCGTCAGCAAGACAAAGCTGGCCATCAAGAGGACTTCGAAGAAGACGTAGAGATTGAAGAGGTCTCCTGAGAGAAATGCACCGTTCACACCCATGAGTAGGAACAGGTACAGAGGATGGAAACCCATACGGTCGCGGTGGTAATCGATAGTCGCGACGGCGAAAGGGTAGACCGCCAGTGCGACCAGTGCCGTCAGCAGCAGGAGCGTTGCCGACAGGCCATCGCCGTAAAACGTAATTCCGAAGGGGGCCGACCAGTCGCCCAGCTGCAAGACAAATCTCTCTCCCCTTCCTGCTGTAGCCTGAAAGAGGATTGCGGTCGCCGCCAGGTTTAGGCACAGTGCCAGAGTCGTCAGCGCAATCTGATGCCTTATTCGTCTCCGCCCACCCCAGCGGGCGAACAAGAGAATGAGAGCGGCTGTCAGAAGTGGCGCTGCCACGGGGACAGCCAGCAGGTTTGCGCTCACGGCCACTGGTAGCTGTCCTCCTCCATTGCGGTCGATTCGTCCCGTTCAGACTCGGGCATCGCGGGAAGGCCAGGCAGCAGATCCTCGCTGTCGTAGACTTCGTCTACTTCGTAGGCAAGCCAATCGTGCTGAACATTGTCAGAAGAGTCAGAGAAATCGAAGGGATCCCCTTCCCGCAAGAGGGGTACGTATTCGCCGTGCACAAAGTCGGTCTGTGTAACCGTATGGCGTCGGTTCACGAGGACGATGACGAAAGCGGTAATGCCGAAGCTGATCACGATAGCCGTCAAGATAAGGGCCTGTGGCAGAGGGTCAGCGGGCAGACTCGATGCTATTGTCTCAGCGTACACATTCTTGTCCAGAAAGATTGGGGGCCGGCCTTCGGTGAGTCTCCCGGACCCAAACAGCAGTAGGTTGACGCCATGGCTCAACAATGCCAACCCGAGTATGAGCTTGATCTGTCCACGCCGCAGAATAAGGTAGGTTCCGGACGCGAAGAGGCTGCCAACTGCAAGTGCCAGAAGCAGAGAGATCATGATTCTGCCCTTGTGCCAGTCGCCACGCCGCGGTCCGCCTGATCGGGGCCGGCCGTGCTGTAACCACTTCGAGAGGCTGCTTCATCCCGCCGATGCGCGGCTGTGTCAGAAACTCGGCTCAGGCCGAGAAGGTATGAGGTCGTGAAACTTGCCACGACCAAAAAAACGCCAAGATCGAAAACGACAGGCGTGCCCAGCTTGATACTAGCCATCAGCGGCAGGTCCAGGTTGAACCAGATTCCTTTGAAGAAGGTCCCCTCTAGCAATCCGGCGAAGCCGGCGCAAATGGCGACTGCCAGACCCAGTCCGATTCCATTGTTCAGGTAGGGTCCGAAGGTGCGCCGAACCCGCCTATGGCCCCGGCTAAGAATTTGAAGCTGAATGGCGGAGGCAGCCATAAGGCCGGCGATGAAGCCGCCGCCGGGTAAGTTGTGGCCGCGAAAAAGCAGGTAGAAGGCCAGCAGCAAGAGTATCGGCGTTAAAATACGATTCAAGAGGCGCAAATAGAGTTCAGGCATGGGTAGCGTTTTCTGAGAGCAATTGGCGTTCTCTAGGCGCCGCCTTTACCGGTAGGTGACGCGGGACCTGACCTCTCGGCTTCGACAGCTATACGTACATCTGGATTCTCGCCTGACTCTGGCTCCATGGACTGCGATATCGACCTGGGAAGATTGACGCGGGGGGCGTTCAGCAGGGCATATCCCCCGAGGGCCGCCAGGGCCAATACGGTGATTTCACCCATCGTGTCAATGGCGCGGAAGTCAACCAGAATGACATTCACCACGTTGGTGCCGTGTCCTCCGGGCACGGCATTATGTAGAAAGTAGCCGCTGATGGACTGAGCGGCCTGCATGGCTTCGCTGGAGTTGAAGAGGACAAGAAAGAAGCCAAATGCCCCAACCGCAAGAGCTACCAGCACATTTCTAGCCTGCTTCAGCTTCTGCATGGGCGGTCGAATATCAGGCGAGAGCCTCGTGAAGACGATCACCAGAAGGACAACCAACAGTACCTCGATGAGAAGCTGAGTAAGCGCCAGATCGGGCGCGCTGAAAAACACGTAGAAAAGGGTCACTGAAACGCCAACAACGCCCAAGCTTATGATTGCTCCCAAGCTGGTTCTTATGCCGACTGTTACGTAGGCGGATACAACCATCATGAGAATCAGTATCGTTTCAGGTGCACCGGGAATGAAATCGTTCGAAGGAACGAGGTCTGCGGGGACTATCTGCGGCAAGGCGACGGCAACGGGAACCGTGGCAGCGAGCAAAACGATGGCCGCCTGCGACGCCAGAGTATAGCCCTGTGAAAAGCGGGCCGTCACTTGGCCCAAAGCGTAGATCCAGTCCAGCAGGACCTGAAAAACTACGACGCCGCGCAGGCCGTCAGGAAAACGGGCCATTTCTCTGCGCAAGAAGGCCCGGTTGAAAAAGAGCAACACGCCGGCTGCGATGGCGAGCAAACTCGTCAGAAAGACAGGCGTAAAACCGTGCCAGAGGGCCGCGTATTTGGTAACGGGTGAGCCTGATATCGCAGCCGCTGCAGGCATAAAGAGTCTGTTGAGAGGCTGCAGAGCGAACGACGCAACTGTGCCGCAGACAACGAGCAGCAGCGGCGCGGCCACGAAGGGGGCGGCAGGATGGTGATGGACGTGAGTAGGAGCATCTTGAAGTGAGTCCTGCTGAGGTGGGCCGTCGGAATCACTGGTCGGTCCGGGTCGCAAAAAGGCTTCCCACATGAGGGTCAGACTGTAGGTAACGAAGAAGGCCCCGGCGACGGTCGCGGCGCCAAACGCAATCCAGCCCGCCAGCGCGCCGTATTCGCCCGCTTCAAAGAGTGATTCGAGCAGGGTCTCCTTTGCCACGAAGCCAAATAGGGGCGGGACCCCGGCCATGGAAAGAGCTGCCAACAGGGCCGCGGCCGAGGTTACAGGCAGAGAATGCCTGAGCCCACCCAGCTCTCTCAGATCTCTGACACCGGTTGAATGGTCCACGATACCCGCTACCAGGAAGAGAGGGCCCTTGTAGAGGGCGTGGGAGAGAATTCCGATGACAACGGCAAGTAGCGCGGCCTCGCTGCGAAAGGCCAAGAGAGTGGTCAGGACACCGAGCTGGCTGACGGTGGCGTAGGCCAGCAGGGCCTTCATATCCCAGTGCCGGACGGCGGTGACAGCTCCAACAAGCATTGTAACGCCGCCAAAGGTGAGAAGCGCCCACAGCCACATGGGATGGTCGCTGAGGGCGGGGTGCAGGCGGGCCAGGAGGTAGATGCCCGCTTTGACCATGGTGGCGGAATGCAGATAGGCGCTTGCAGGTGTTGGCGCGGCCATGGCGCCGGGCAGCCACCAGTGAAAGGGAAACTGGGCTGACTTGGTGAAAGCCCCCAAAAGGACAAGGATCAGAATTGCCGGATAGAGGTCTAGTTCCGTCAGGCCGGGGCGTGCGACGATCTCGCTGATAGTGTATGTGCCGCTCTGCTGGCCCAGCAGAATCATACCCGCAATCAAAGCGAGACCGCCTCCTGCTGTAACAATGAATGCGTTACGGGCGCCGCCTCTGGCGACAGCCGAGCGGTGGGAGTAGCCGATGAGAAGGTAGCTGGTAACGCTCGTTCCTTCCCAAAAAACAAAGAGAGTCAGCAGGTTGTCGGCCCAGACGAGACCCAACATCGAGGCCATGAAGGCAAAGAGCGAAAGGTAGAAGTAGCCCTGGCGCTCGTCGTCCTCGAGATAGTAATGCGTGTATAGGGCGACTGCAGCGCCAACGCCGGAAATAATGAGCCCGAAAAGCAGAGAGAGGCCGTCGAGGCGGAAGGAAAGCTCCAAGCCCAGGCTCTCAATCCATCGATACTGTTCGACAAGGATGGCACCGTTCTGCAAGGCCCCGACTTGGCCGGAAGCTGTATATGCGCCGCCACCCAGGAAAGGGAGGGCGGTATAAAGCTGCCAGACTGTGACGGCCAGGGGAGGCAATGCCGAAAGCCAGCCGGCCCAATTGTGCTTATGCGGCCGAATCCAATAGAGGACAATACCACTGACGATTATGACTGAGAGGGATGCGGCTAGCATAGTTGCTTCAGTCGACTGCCTGCATGAGAGCACTGACCGGGTCCACTGTATCTATCAGTACACCAGCTACCCGATACGGCCATGCCAAATGCAGAACAGACCATTCGCGGGGCGTCGCACAAGGGATCTGGGGACCCTGATATCCGTGGTATCCAACTATAAGCGCAGGGCAGTTCTTTCCGATGAGTTGAATCCCTGAACCTCTGTCAGACTTGTGGCCGGGCGATACCTTGAGACCAGAATCGCTGTTTGCTTGGAGGGTCGCGCCAAAGAGGGGAACAGCGGTACGACTGCGGTGACACCCTGGAGAAAGAAGCATTGGGGTGGGCAGATTACTGTCGCCTATCCTTAGATGAATTCGGCTCGTGCCTGGGCTCCAATGAGAACCTTAGTCGTTTATCTTTTACCACAGTTGCAACGGCTAACCTAACTTTGGAATCAGGTTTGACGCGCACAAATATTGGCGATTGGGAGTCCGAGCGGCGGTAATACTGCTCTGGATTCACACGCCTCCCTCGTGAAGGAGACGCCACCTGCATCACAGGCTCAGGTCGAACTCGAAGCTGTGGCGTTTGGCAGGATGTCAGATGAGCGAGAGGAGGGGTGACGACGACGGTGACGGGGTGAATTGGGGTCGCAGAACGCAGATCGGATGATCTGACATCGACTTGGGTCCGGTCGAGGACCTCGACAAATGCGCTCGGGTCGGGTAGCAAGGTGGCAGGGATTGGGAGACGACTTAAACCCTGGCAGGCCACTTTGCCAAGGAAACTACTGCCAGGGTCAGTCGAGTCAAGAGTAGGGGAATTAGGACGTTGGTAGCTTTCCCAGATTGTTTTTGAGCTAATGCAAGTCCCTGCCGAAGGGAACGAGTGCGAGAGGGATCAGTTTGATATGCTGTTTGGCGAAAGGGATGCCGATTATAGTGATGGTTAGTATCAGGGCAGAAAGCAGATGGGCCAGTGCGATCTCCCAACCGAATAAGATCAACCATATCAGGTTAAAGATGACACGTAGCGTACTGTTGGCGTGATGACCTTCGACAACCTCCTTACCGAACGGGGCGAGGGTTGCTACGCCAATCTTCAATGACTGCAGTCCGAATGGAATGCCGATGACTGTGAGACACAGGAGCAGCCCGCCGATGATGTAACCCAAAGCAGTGATCAGACCGCCGAAAATTAGCCAAATGACGTTACCCAGCGTACTCATAGACGTTCCCTCGATGGGTGATGATGCTACAGAAGAGGGCCGCGGATTCCATTCAGCCTTCTGCAGGACAATACGAGTATAGTTCAGGGAGGTTTCTGAGAAAGGGGGAATGTGGTGCGATTTAACTGCAGCAAAGGCCGCGCGCCTCCGGTTGGTCGCCTGAGAGGCCAGAATGACGTGGTAAAGTTGGCGGGTTCAGGTGTCGGGGGCGCTTCCGGAGTATATCTCCGCGAAAGGCGGGCCTCCTGCGGCCGGTCTCCCAAAATGATGGTGAGAATTCGCGGGCAGGCGTCCAACCACAAAAAAACTGAATTGGTCGAATTACAGGTCTGAATTTGAGTGCACATGGAACGAACTCAAGGAGAGTGCGACAGTGTACCGACGTAGTGAGCTGCGAGTCATACAAAAGTAGGACAAATAACTCCGAAAACGGTTGACGGGTCTGAGTTTTCTGCTATACTCGAAGTTATCGATTTACCGAGAGAGGGCGCGTTCTGTATGGGCAAATGTCTTTCATGCGCGGCCCCACGAGCCCGCCATATGGGAGGACTCCAAATGAGCCGGGTGCGCTGCCCGCAGAAGCGCTGTAGTTTCTGGTTGAACGGATGGTGTGACGCCGATGAAATCGAGTTGGAACCGGTAACGCTTTCGTGCATTACATTCGATGAAATCGAGAATGCAGAGATCCTTGAAAGTACAGGCGCAGCTACCGACAAAGACGAAGAAGAGTTTGAGTGGCTGGATGATGAATCGATCTTTGAAGACGATATGGATGAGAGTCTATATGGCGTAGACGACGGCGATCCGGAACTCGAAGATGAAGAGGACGATCTGCAGGAGGAAGAAGACTCCTGGCCTCTTTGACTTGTAGGGAGGAATGACTGCCGGCGGAAATCCTGAAGGGAGAATCTGTGCATCCCGGCAAAACAGTTGAGCCCCGTCATTTGAGACTGTGCGCCGGTAAAACCATTTTGCCTGGTGTTCAAGGATGTGGTATGCTCAATTCAGGTATGGACAACTGAACATTTATCGTGTATACTCAGTTGCATTATTTCGGATTTATTCAGCAATCATTGGTTTAGGAGAGCAGCCATGACCTATGAAGCCGCTTTTCCACGATTTTCTCCAAGAAAGAGCAAGAGTCGGTCCGGGGCACTTTTGCCTGTGAGGTCCAGGTTGATGTTGCCGGTAAAGTGGCAGCCTTCCCTGCGCCTGAGGCAGAAGTACAGTCCGAGATTCTTCCTGGCGATGGCTGTGAGCATCGTAAGCTCGATCAGTTTTCTCTGGGTCCTGCTCTTGGCAATCGGCGGGTAGAGGGCGGGCAGGACCTGGTTCGCACCGGGAGATAGAAGCCGAGAAGGCTCAGGCATAACACCAGAAGGAATCGAATCCCCTGACGTTCAATCGAACGTCAGGGGATTTTTTCGTTCAAGTATGCCTGCAATCTACTCCTCTGTTGTCAGAGAAAGGAGGTAGGCAACCACAGCGTCCAGCTCCTCTTCAGTCAGAAGATCACCGTAGTTCACAGGCATTACCTGAAGGCACTGCCCGAGGGGACACTCTTCGACGATAAACGCGCTGGGATCGAGTATCGCCTCGCGGAGGTATTCCTCGGCGCTATAGCCTTCACGACGTGTGCCCGCAATGGCACCGAGGTTGGTCTGGTCGGGACCAAGCATGGCTGCATCGACCACAGGAAGTCCTGTCGTTACGTGACAACTGTTGCAGCCCGTCCTCGTCATGGCTTCAATGGCCAGGTCAACTGTTTCCTGTGCCAGCAGATCGGAGTCAGACGGGCCTTCCCCTGTTGACTGAGCCTCTTCAACTATCACAGTTATTGTGTCGCGGTACAGGTCTCCCTCAAGCGCCGTGTGGAGGCCGTCGGCGAACTGGAGGCGTAGTGTGTATTCGCCTGGCTCAAGTTCGAGAGTGGCGGTCGTCTGGCCCTGGCCGTAGTGAAGATTCTCCTCGTCGGTGGGTATGACCTCCCCGGCAGGGGTGAAGTCGGTGTTGACGAGAATGTGGAAATGACCTGCACCTTCGTTGACCTCTCCAGACGGCTCAACGATGAGACCGGTGGCGGCCATCACGACTTCAAAAGGAGAGGCGACGGTGGCGCCGTCGGCCGGTTGCTCAAATCGAACTGACGGAGACTGGTCGTCAGCTTCAACGATGATGGTGATGGTATCCCGGTACTGGTCGCCTTCGAGAGCGGTGTGAAGGCCGTCGGCAAACTGTAGTCGCAGCGTGTATTCGCCGGGCTCTAATTCGAGGGTGGCGGTCGTCTGACCCTGTCCGTAGTGGAGGTGCAGTTCGTCGGTGGGTATGACCTCCCCGGCAGGGGTGAAGTCGGTGTTGACGAGAATGTGGAAATGACCTGCACCTTCGTTGACCTCTCCAGACGGCTCAACGATGAGACCGGTGGCGGCCATCACGACTTCAAAAGGAGAGGCGACGGTGGCGCCGTCGGCCGGTTGCTCAAATCGAACTGACGGAGACTGGTCGCCAGCTTCCACGAGGACGGTGATGGTATCCCGGTACTGGTCGCCTTCGAGAGCGGTGTGAAGGCCGTCAGCGAACTGTAGGCGCAGGGTGTGCTCGCCGGGCTCTAGTTCGAGGGTGGCGGTCGTCTGACCCTGGCCGTAGTGGAGGTGCTGGTCATCGGTAGGGATGATCTCGCCGGCAGGAGTGAAGTCGGTGTTCACGAGGATATGGAAATGTCCTGCACCTTCGTTGACTTCGCCGGACGGCTCCACGATTAACTCTGTTGCCAACATCGCCACTTCGAAGGGTGAGGTTACGGTTGCCCCGTCGGCAGGTAGTCCAAACCTAACCGACGGCGATTCGTCGCTGGCTTCGACGCTTACGGTGATGGTGTCGCGGTACTGGTCTCCTTCGAGAGCTGTGTGGAGGCCGTCGGCGAACTGGAGCCGCAGCGTGTGCTCGCCTGGCTCGAGTTCAAGCGTGGCAATCGTCTGGCCCTGGCCGTAGTGGAGGTGCTGGTCATCGGTAGGGATAATCTCGCCGGCAGGCGTGAAGACGGTGTTCACGAGGATGTGGAAGTGTCCTGCACCTTCGTTCACCTCACCGGACGGCTCGACGATTAACCCTGTTGCCTGCATTGCGACTGCGAAAGGTGAAGTTACGGTTTCCCCATCGGCTGGAATGCCGAATCTTACCGACGGCGATTCGTCGCTGGCTTCGACGATGATTGTGATGGTGTCGCGGTACTGGTCGCCTTCGAGAGCTGTGTGGAGGCCGTCAGCGAACTGAAGCCGCAGGGTGTGCTCGCCGGGTTCGAGTTCGAGAGAGACTGAAGTCTGGCCCTGGCCGTAGTGTAGGTGTTTTTCATCGGTGGGAATGATTTCCCCGGCAGTGATGAAGTCGGTGTCCACGAGGATGTGGAAATGTCCCGCATCCTCGTTGACTTCACCAGACGGTTCGACTATGAGGCCGGTTGCCGTCATCGTAACTTCAACCGGTGATGAAACTGTCGTTCCGTCGAGAGGATCAAAGAAAGCCACAGATTGGTCGGCGGCGTCTTCTTCAACAAAAACTATGATAGTGTCGCGATACTGGTCGCCTTCGAGGGCGGTGTGGAGGCCGTCAGCGAACTGCAGGTGCAGCGTGTGTTCGCCAGGTGTCAGTGTCAATTCGGTCTCAAGCGAGGCGTCGCCATAATGGAGATGCTGGTCGTCAGTTGGGATAATCTCGCCGGCAGGAATGAAATCGGTATCGACGAGTATATGCATGTGCCCCGAACCGGCTACGACATCGCCTGACTGGTCAACCGACACGCCGACTGCACCCATTTTCACTACAAAAGTGGGAGGTACGATCGCGTGCGTTGTCGGCTGTCGGAAAAAGACCTCCGGCAGAACTGATTCCTCCTGCACTTCTTCGTCCTGCGACGGAGCTTCGGCGGTTGTAGTCTCTTCAGCCTCCTGTTCCGACTCGGTCTCAGCTGCGGCCAGAATCGCCTCCTGTTCCGCGTCGCGAGCCGCCTTAAGGTCTGCGCGGAAAGTATCGACCCCCGCGTTGATGACATAGATGAGGATGAGAAGGCCCAGGATGGGGCCGCCAGCCCGGACTAAGGGGTGAACTGAGTTCATTGAGACGCTCCGTCGCAGTTAGTTTCGCTGTACATATCATTCGTGCAACTGGCAGGTTGCCAGTTGCCGCCTGGTGCCTTTCCACACGGCATTATACTGTTTCCGTATTGGCTGGCAAGTGGGAAGGCAATTGCTTTGCATAGCATTGAAGCAAGAACTGGCTCTAAACAGGAAATAAGAGTGATGCGGCGCCGCGAACAGTAGCTGGCTCAACCTTTCGACAAGAGCAGTCAGATTCACATGGCTACTGTGGTCTCGGGTTCAAACTGTCCATCTTCTGTCTCTTGTAACGCGTCTGCCTCCAGCCTCAGGCTAATCACCTTGCTCACCCCGTCATCGCGCATGGTGATGCCATATATGCTGTTGGCGATTTCGAGGGTCCGCCGGTTGTGGGTGATGACGATGAACTGCGTCCGTGCTCGCAGCAGATCGATAGCGGACCGGAGACGGTCGACGTTGGCCTCGTCAAGTGTTGCATCTACCTCATCGAGCACGCAGAACGGAGTTGGGCTGACACGAAGGATGGCGAAAACAAGCGCGCAAGCAGTCAGAGAGCGCTCGCCCCCGGAGAGGAGGTCCAGACTCTGGGTACGCTTTCCTGGGAGACGGGCGAAGATCTCGACGCCGGAATTGAGAACGTCTGCAGGATCGGTCATTGAAAGCTGTGCCGTTCCTCCCTGAAGCAGCAACTTGAAAAAACTTACGAATTCTGTTGAGACGGCGTCGAACGTGCGGCGCAACTCACCTTCCATCTGCCTATCCAATTCGCTTATGACACGCTGCAGGTCGCTCGAGGCCCGGTCGAGGTCGTCGGACTGGTCCTGGAGAAACCGGAACCGGCTGGCTAGCTCTTCGTACTCCTGGGGTGCGTCCGGATTGACATTACTCAGGCGACGGACGCGTGCGCGAGTTTCCTTGACGTCATCCTTCAATCCCGCAGGCAGATCGTGGACGACGGGCAGCTGGGCGACAAGCGCCTGCAGGGGAAGTGGGGGTTGGTAGGCCAGCCCGACAGCCTCTTCCATATCAGCGAGCCCGAAATCCTGGCGGATTTCGCGCCGAAGTGATTCGAGGCGATCTTCGGTCCGCTGCAAGGCAAGCCGAGAGGCGTTCCAGTCTGATTCGGACTGCAGGACCAGCTGCTGGCCGGCCCTTTCTTCTTCCTCGGCGCGACCCAGATTCCTGTCCAACCTCTCTAGCTCCGATTCTATCTCCGCCGTCTCGCGCTCATGCGCGTCTCCTTCTGCGTGCAGTTTTGCTTCCTCAGCAGATGCCTGTTCGATCTCGCAACCCAACCGATCCGATTCCTGTTCAAGCTCGGAATGCCTTGCTGTCCAGGACTGGAGCTGGCTGTCGATCTGCGTAAGTGTGCGGCTCAGCTCAGCGCTAAGTTCGCGCTGGTTACTCAGTTTCTCCTGCGCGGCTGCGGATACCGCGCGCAGGTCCGCCAGCCGACGGAGCATCTCATCCTGACTGGTTTGGGCCGCCTGTTCGGACAACCGCGCCCGCGTGCGGGCTTCATCCTGAGCGCGGGTGGCCTCTGCCAGTGCCGCTCTGAGCCGAACTTCCTGCGCAGCCAAGTCGGCCAGCTCGGCCTCAGACTGATCAACTGCCTGCAGTTGCCATGAGGCTTCCTGTCCGGCCTGAGCGGCGTGCAACCTGGCCTCCTCCAATTCAGCCTGCCGCAACTTTGTGTCTCGGATTAGCCGCTTCTGCTGTCTTTCGAGCTGTGCTCTCTTTTGGGTCCTCTTTTCAACCTCAATCCAGGTTGCCTGGGCTCTTTCCTTCGCCCTTCGAGCCTGTCCCAAGACACGGTCAAGTTCTGTTGGCAGTTCGCGGGCTTCCTTTTCCCAGGCCAGCACCGACCTGCGATGCCGCCGGCCATCGTTTCCCCCGGTGACGGCACCGCCGGGGCGAATGACCTCTCCTTCCAATGTGACGACGGTTGGCATTGCGCCATAGTTGGAAGTACCTCCTCCAGGGCGGCGACCGTTTCTCGACCTTCCCGCACGTTCGTCGAGGGCATGGCGTGCGGCAGCCAGATCTTGGGCTATCCAGACACGCTGCAGAAGATGGTTGATTGCTGGCGCTACCTCAGAGTCGAAGCGAACGGAGCTTGCAGCGTTTCCAACGATGCCGTTAGACGCGGGCGCCGCGATAGGTCCCCCTGATCGCAGACGGTCCAGAGGGAGGAACGTTGCACGACCGGCGCCGGCCCTCTTCAGATGCTCGATGGCCTCTTGTGTGTCCTGCCACGTCTTTGCAATCACGTTTTGCAGGGCAGCACCGAGTGCGACTTCAATTGCGCGCTCAAGCCGGTCCGGTACCTGAATGCATGAGGCTACGGTCCCAATGATGCCTTTCAATTGTCCCTGTTTCGAGGCCTGCAGTATGGAGCGAACAGCGCTGGCATAGACAGTGCCTTCGCTGCGAGCCGGCTGAATCAGGTCGAGCCGCGTCTGCAGTCGCTCGACTTCACGCTGTTCCCGGTTCCTCGCCGCCTCCTCGGTGCGAAGAGCGTCCATGCCAACGTCGATGGCGTCAGTCAGGGCGTCGATCTCGGCTTGCGCCCGGCTGACTTCGGCGCTGCCTTCGGCACTTTTAGCCTCCAACCCGGTCAATGCGGCGGCAGCCGCTTTGGACGCCTCTTTGCGCCTTCCGGTTTCCTCTCGGGTCTTGCATAATCTCTCGTCGAGGGCCGCGCGTCTTTCAATCAGCTGTTGCAAACGGCTGCGGAGACCGGCACTGCGGCCTTCCAAACTGCGCAGTGCCGCGACCTCCTCGTGCCAGCGTTCCACGGCAAGATTCTGTTTCCTTTCCCTGTCTGCCAATTGGATCTGGAGTCTGTCAAGAGCTTGCCGGCAGCTGTTGCGCCGCTCACGCACACTCTCGATTTCAGCAGTGAGAGCTACCAACCTCTGTTGTACGCCCTCCCTGTCTGACTGCAGTCGGCGGCATTCGTCTTCGAGGTCTGCCTGTCGGACAGCGATCTGATTCTGTCTCTCCTGGCAGACGGCAAGGCGTCGAATTACCTCTGCAGACCGCCGATGGCGAGCTTCACTGATCTGATTGCGCTTGCTCTGATCGGCCCGCAACCTGCTCTGGCGAAGGCGTAGCCGGTCGAGCCCGGCATGAACTTCGTCCAATCGTTCACGGCGTACCTGGGTAGTCTTCTGATCGCTCGCGGCTTTCTGCCGGGCTGTGGCGATTTCGCTGAGTGTGCGATGCCACCGATAGCCGTACCAGACGTGCAGCAGATCCTTCAGGTCGTTCTCAATCTGAAGCCTTTCAAGAGCCCGCTCTGCTTGACGTCTGAGGCTGGACATACGGGGCGAAAGCTCGGCCAAAATGTCTCCGACGCGTTCGAGGTTAAGTTGCGTCGCCTCCAACCTGCGCCAGGCTGCAGATCGTTTCTGCTGATAGCCGGTGATTCCTGCTGCTTCCTCGAAGAGAACTCGCCTTTCCTCAGGTCTCAAGCTGAGCACGCGGTCGATCAGGCCCTGCCCAATGACTGCGTAGGCGCGCCTTCCCAATCCACTTGGACCTAACAGCTGGGTAATGTCCTGCAGACGCACCTTCTGCCCGTTAATCAGGTATTCGTTGTCGCCGTCGCGGTAGGCCCGGCGCGTAATTTCGACTTCACTGAAATCGATGTTGAGGTCACCGGCTTCATTGTCAAGGACGATGCTGACGGCCGCCATCCCTTGCCTGGCTCTCTTGTGACTTCCTGAGAAGATGACGTCAACCGTTTTCTTTGAGCGCAAAAGACCGAAGCTCTGTTCGCCCAAACACCAGCGAATGGCATCGGCTACGTTGCTCTTGCCGCACCCGTTTGGGCCCACAATGGCGGTTACGCCGGAACCAAAGGCGAATTCGGTCTGCTGGGCAAAGGTCTTGAATCCTTTGAGGTTTACTCGCTTAATTCGCAGCATATCGATATAGGATGGGCAAGGTCAGTTCGCAGCGAGCCGGCCGTCTTTCCGGGCCCCATGCTGATGTGTATGACTGGGCAAACCTTCTACAGGACGGGGAAGCACACTGGAGGAAGACACCAGCAGAATGCAGTGAAGATCGGCAATCGCGAAAAGGCGGCGGGTTCCAAGTTCGTTCTAATGTTCCAAAGGCGTCTAGGCCCCGAGACATCAAATTCTCGGCTGCAAATTACTCTCAGAATAACAGACCCGCGACTCAAGGCGCCCACACGACGCGCCACAGGCCGGGAAGGGCAAATTCCAGAATCAGTCCAAGAACAATGAGTAGAAGAGATGCTGTTAACAGACGACGCTGCCTGGTAAAGTAGCGGGCAGGATTCCATTTGTTCGTCAGGAGGGGTTGGGCCAGCATGACGGTGAGCCCGGCGTATCCGGCTAGAGTCGCCAGCCTCCATGGCATCAACCCCAGAATCAACATGGGTGACCCTTCCAGCGCCAGACGGCCAACCCCGTACCCGAACTGATTCACAGCGCGCACGAGAAACCAGAGGCCTACCAGACCGCCAGTAAGCAGGCTGCCCAGTAGAATACCGAAGAACTCAACCAGACGTGACCCGGGGCTCTGCAGAATCGAGCCAGGAAGATTAAGGCCTGTCGCAGACCATTCCAGGAGGGCGCGGTGATAGGCGAAGCCGTCATGGATCGAACGCTCGAATACAAGGGGCAAGAGCGCCGAACCCACAATCATGACAAGTAGCTGCAAAAGCAGCCAGGAGGAAAGCACCACGAGGGCAGTAGCGATCCTTCCTCTGCGAAGAGGGATGGCCAGAAAGAGGGTTATGGCCACTGCCTGAACGATCGGCAGAAAGTTCGCTTGACCAAGGGCGGCAGGCAGAGCCGTCGTGAGCAAGGCGAAGAATCCGAAAGTAATGAAAAAAATGGGATCCTTCACCAGGTCGTAATTGCGCGCTTTGGGTGAGCCATTTGGCGCGACTGGAACAGAATCTCGCATAGATCGATTATATCACCCGCTTGGGAGGAAGTACGAAATCGAGTAAATCGGGCCTGTCAGGCTTGGTTCGCTCGGCGGTCCACTGTCCATCTATCAGCGTCCATCCGCCCGTGGCAAGGAGAGTTAGCCGGCGCAAGAGGTCAACTGTGGACCCGATCAATTTTGGTTAGCCAGAGTCAACCGGCTTGCCGCCTACCTGTGGTATACTGCGCAAATGGACGCAGACATGCCTTCTGGGGCATTGCAAGGAGTGACTTCAAGGTTGGTTTCCGTCCCTGATTCGAGGATGCGTTTACTGTGCCTTGCCCGTCCATTGATCGGCCCGGAATACCGGGGGCCCTAACCGAATTCGGGCCGGAAGAACAAGCTGAGAATGTGGCGGCGGTGGTGGCGGCTGCCGGGTTCAGCCGCAGGATGGGGCGCTTCAAACCGCTGCTGCCATGGAGAAACGGGACGGTGATTGAAGCTGTGGCAGCTGCGCTGGCGGGAGGAGGCGCCTCTCCTGTAATTGTGGTAACTGGGCACCGGGCCGAGGCAGTCGCTGAACAGCTAAAGGGGGGATCTGCCGAGACCGTTCTTAATCCCGACTACCGCTATGACCAGATGCTGCGGTCCTATCAAGTGGGAGTCGAGGCGTTGTGTCGAGACCACAGACCGGTCTGCGGGACGCTCCTTGCGCTGGGTGACCAACCGCACATTCCAAGAGGCGTGATCCGACAGATCCTCGCTAGCGTTCGGGATGCCCCCGAGACAGTGGTCGTACCGAGCTATATGCGGCGGCGCGGACATCCTGTCTATCTTCCTCGATGGGCTTTTTCGGAGCTACTTGGACTAAGCGGCGGAAAGTCGCTACGGGACCTCCTTGAAACATACGCCGAGAAGATGGTATACGTAACCGTTGACAGTGACTGCATTAGACGGGACATGGATGTGCCGGCCGACTATGAGTCGCTACGCGCCGAATTTGAGTGGGTAGTCTGAACCGTGGGCACAGGTGATTCTCACCGCAACCCTGTAGACGGGATTACGCCTTGCCTGATGCCCGCCGGCGCAGAGCCGGTTGCAAGTGCTTAGGCATTGGCGATTTTCGTTCTCAGAGGGTTGCTCGGGCATGGTGGCGGAAAGGAAAGGGAAGACATTGACTGCGACACTGTACCACTATCTGAAGGAGATGCTGGAGGAGGAGCAGGCAGTTGCCGTGGCAACCATTGTCGACGCCAAGGGTTCAGTACCCAGAGAAGTAGGCGCGAAGATGGTCATTCACCCGCTGGGTCGGCATGTTGGAACGGTGGGAGGCGGCTGCGGTGAGGCGGATGTGATTCGAGCCGGACTGGATGTTATCCATGACGGGATTCCCCGCACGGTTCACGTCGACCTGACCGAAGACATCTCCATGAACAGCCTGGGGGTTTGCGGCGGGGTGATGGATGTGTTCGTTGAGCGCTGGGAAGGTGCAAGCGCCGAGGACTCATCGGCCGGCGCGGCCTGAGCCAATCCGGCGGCAGACCGGGCTTCGCGTCAGCGCCGGATCCTTACTCCGGCTGGTTATCCTCTTCCTGGGTAGAATTGGGAACTGGGATGCGGCTGTGTAGATGCACGGGTTGCGACTTCCCTCGGATTCGCAGGTTGATCATCTCGATGGCCAGCGAAAATGCCATGGCGAAATAGGCGTAGTTCTTCAGATGAAGCTCCTCAACCTTTTCGTGGAGCCAACCTTCCAGGACAAGCATAAACCCTATCAGAATCAGAAAGGCCAGCGCCAGAATCTTCATGGTAGGATGGCGTTCGACATAGGCTGCGATCGGGCCGGCAAATGACAACATCACGGCAGCGGCTACGAGTATGGCGGGAACCATTACCCAGAGGTTTCCTGAGATTCCCACGGCCGTAATGACCGAGTCAAGCGAAAAGACGATGTCGATGAGGATGATCTGGGTGATGACGGAAGCAAATGTTGCAGTCACCTGCGTCGTGCGGTCATGGCCTGCGGCTTCAAGTTTTTCGTGGATCTCGTAGGTACTCTTGCCTATCAGGAAGAGGCCGCCGATCAGCAGTATCAGGTCGCGGCCGGATACGTCGTGTTGAAAGATGGAGAACAGCGGGTGGGTCAACCGCATGATCCATGTGATGCTGAAGAGCAACGCGATGCGGGCAAGCACGGCAAGCCCGATTCCGGTGGAGCGAGCCTTTGCCTGCTGGCTTGGGGGTAGCTTGCCGCTCAGAATTGCAATAAAGATGACATTGTCGATCCCGAGGACGATTTCAAGGATGACGAGTGTCAGCAGGGCAACAAGATTCTCAGCTTGAAAGAGTTCGGTCATTGCGCGTCTGACTCCTTGCCGTTCCGGCAATCGGCAGCTTTCGATGATGTTTGAGCACGGCGAAACTGTAGCGGGGCATGGTACGGATTCTAGCATTTGGGGTGAGACGTGTCTAGCTGAGCAGGATCTGCCGATTCAATGTGCGTACTTTGGTGATAGAGACGAAGCCGGCCGGCAAGCGGTCAAGTTTCAAAGGAATTCATTAGGGAAATATGCAGGAAACGCTGCTCAAAACGCTACTTGAAGCGATAGAGAATAGAGAGGCTGTTGCACTTGTAACGGTCACCACGGGCGACGGCGACTATGGGCAGGCAGTAGGCAAGAATGCAGTGGTCTGGCCTGAACAGGAAAGGCGCCATGTTGGCGAATTGGGCCTGGGGGACCAGCTGGAGACCGTGATACGAGATGCCCGGCTGGCGATCGCTCGCAAGCGACACCAGCACTATCACTACGAGGAGGAGACGGGACGTTTTTCGGTATTTGTAGAAGTCCAGGCCCGGCCCCCGCATCTCATCATTGCCGGTGCAGGCCACATTGCCATCCCACTGGCCTCGATCGCAAAAACGTGTGACTTCCTGGTTACGGTGATTGACGATCGCCCCCAATACGCCCATGAATCCCGGTTTCCCACCGCAGACCGTGTCGTAGCCGGGCCGTTCAGGCCAACGCTTGTTGACCTGCGGCACGACAAGGACGCATTTGACAGCGACACCTACATCGTCCTGGTGACGCGAGGACACCAACATGACATCGACTGTCTGTTGGAAGTGTTGGATGATCCGGTTGCTTACCTGGGAATGATCGGAAGCCAACGGCGCATTCGAGCAGTCTTTGAGCTGCTGGAAAAGGAGCAGATGATTCCGGCGTCGAAGTTCGATCGTGTTAAAGCGCCGGTCGGCATCGACATTGGGGCGATTACACCAGCCGAAATCGCGGTCTGTATTATGGCGGAAATAATCTGCGTATTTAGGGATGGGCCCCTTCCCGGCTTGAGCGAACAGATTCAACAGGAGCGCATCCAACGAAGGAATCGGGCCAAAGAGAGATTGACTGACCTCAGAAGCAAGCGAACCCAGGCCGGCCGGTGATCGAGAGAGGTCTCTGATTGCACTCTAGTGGGACGGACGAGTGAGATGGAAGGTTTTGATGACCTCCTGTCATACAATAGAAGGGCCTGGGATAATGCGGTCGAGAGCCAGAGCCGATGGACGGTACCGGTCAGCAGCGATACGGTGGCTGCGGCACGGCGTGGAAGCTGGGAGATTGTTCTCACGCCGACGAAGCCTGTGCCGCGTAAGTGGTTTCCCGATTTCAGGAGTGCAGAGATTCTGTGTTTGGCTTCCGGGGGCGGTCAACAAGGGCCCGTACTGGCTGCCGCCGGAGAAAGCGCCGGCGCGCGAGTGACTGTATTTGACATCTCGCCCCGGCAACTGGCGCAGGACCGTCTCGTGGCAGAACGCGATGGTCTGGGCCTGGTGACGGTCGAAGGCGACATGCGGGACCTGGGCGCTTTTTCAGACGGAAAGTTTGACCTGATCGTTCATCCCTGTTCGAATCTGTTCGTACCCGACGTGCGGCCGGTATGGCGTGAGTGCGCACGCGTGCTGAAGCGGGGCGGCGTTCTTCTGGCGGGCTTTGTCAACCCTGTCCTTTACCTGTTCGACCAGAGAAAGATTGACGAAGGCATGCTGGAGGTTCGACACGAACTTCCTTACTCGGACCTAACGAGCATCACCAAGCCGGAGAGAGAGGCCTTCGTTCGGGCCGGTGAGGCTATGGAGTTCGGGCATACGCTCACCGACCAGATTGGCGGTCAACTCGATGCCGGCTTTGTAGTCACCGGTTTCTACGAGGACCGGTGGGAAGGTCAACCACCGGCTGAATTTACGGACACTTATATAGGCTCGCGGGCCTTGAATTTCCACCATTTACAGTAAAGATTAGTTGCGTTTTTTGCGGTTTTGGAAAGCTGGATTACAATTTTACCAACTGTATATGGTACAGTTCACCTGGATCGCAATCCGCTTCCGGCCATTAGGTGGCCGGACTCCTGCGATGAGGTAGCGGAAAAAGGTTTTTGTAGTTTGAAAAGGAGCATCAAAACATGGCGTATGCGCACACGAACTCCAAGGGCAGAACGTACTATCTGCATTCAAAGGAAACTACGTTGCGTAACGGTCGACAACAGACCCTGTACTTCTTCGCCAAGGAAGAGAAGGAGGGCTCGCTGGAGGCAGTTCCGGATGGTTACGAGGTTTCCGAGAGCAAGAACGGCCTACCCGTCCTTAAACGCTCAAAATAGATATGAAGACTGTTCTTCTGCAGCAGCAATGCTGAAGGATGCGCAGACCCTGATTGATGGACTTCGACCTCACACTTGAAGAAAAAATAGACAGGACTCCACCGCCTCTGCGGGAAATCATCGAAGATTTTCGCAGTATGGAACCGCGGGAGCGGCTGGAGTCTCTCCTCGATTTCGCATTAAATATGCCGGACCTTCCCGGCTTTCTTCACGACGCCCGCGATCAAATGGAGCAGGTCCACGAATGTCAGACGCCGATATTCGTGTTTACCGACATTGTAGACGCCGGTGTGCACGTATATATCGACGTACCAAAAGAGTCGCCTACCGTTCGAGGCTACGCCGCGATTGTGCAAGAAGGTCTGGAGCGGGCAGCGCCTGACACGGTGTTGAACACGCCCGACGACATTCACTACCTTCTTGGCCTGCACGAGGCAATCTCGCCACAGCGAATACGCGGCCTGCACGTCCTCATGGCCTACCTGAAGAGGCAAGTTACAGCCAGAATGGCCAAAAGTGAATAATGCGCTGACCGACGTCCAGGGCATTCTGGTCGGCCACTGGTCGGATCCCCTCCATGGAACCGGCTGTACGGTCGTGCTGACGCCTGAAGGAAGTTGCTGCGGAGTCGACGTGCGCGGATCGGCCCCGGGAACGCGGGAAACTGCTCTGCTTGATCCCGTAAACCGCGTGGACCGGGTGCACGGTGTCCTTCTTAGCGGAGGCTCTGCCTACGGGCTGGGGGCGGCGCACGGTGTTGTTAAGTGGCTTGCAGATAAGGGCTTTGGCTGGTACACGCCGGCCGCAACGGTGCCCATAGTGCCTGCCGCGATTCTGTACGACCTGGGGTTGGGAGGTTCGACGAAATATCCCACACAGGAGGACGCATTCGCCGCCTGCGAGGCGGCCGCCTCTGAGGACACGAGCCGCGGTTCAGTCGGGGCCGGGATCGGTTGTACCGTGGGAAAACTGTTCGGATTCGATCGATGTACGCGGGGCGGGCTGGGCCAGGCCTCTGCAACATTGCCTGGCGGCGTTGTCGTTTCAGCATTGGTCGCAGTCAACGCGGTTGGAGACGTTGTGGACCCGATGCGGGCTCAACAGGTGGCGGGGGCACGAGATTCGGAAAGCGCAGAACTGGTAGACAGCCTTGCCGAAGCCGCCGCCTCAGAGGACTGGGTTTTCTTCCGATCGTCCGACCCAAACTCCTCCTCGTCTTCGGATTCGCCAGACGAATCGGCTTCGCAAAGCTCTGGCCCGGTTCCGGACAACACGACAATTGGTGTTGTCGCCACAAATCTCAGTCTTTCCAAGCCGGCGGTGACCAAGTTGGCGCAGATGGGGCAGACGGGAGTCAGCCGAACCACTCGGCCCGCGCATACACTCTATGACGGCGATTGCCTGTTTGCATTGGCAACAGGCCGCCTCGATGTTCAAATAGACTTGAACCTGGTCGGTGCTGTTGCCGCAGAGGTCGTCGCGTCTGCCGTTCTTGACGGTGTACTTAATGCGACCCCGGCATACGGCGTGCCCGCCGCCTCAGAGTTGACCCCGCGGCGGCTCATCACTTAACACACTCACTCTTCCGCGTGGCTCGCCCGATTCATCCATTCTCCAGGACGGGTCCGTCCAGGCAAAGTACGTTGCCATTCAACTCGCAGGAGCCGCAGATCCCTACGGCACAACGCATGTAGGCTTCCCACGAAAGCTGGCGCAGCAGACCGTGCTTCTTCCCTATTCCGTCGACCGCGGCAAGCATGCCGTGCGGTCCGCAAGCGCACAGTAGATCGGTCGCGCCTGAAGTCAGCAGGTCTGCCAGAAGATCGGTGACGCGCCCTTTGGATCCGGAAGTCCCGTCCTCAGTACATGTAAGCACCTCTAACGCGCCTGCCTTCCATTCGCCTTCCTTTTGCAGGGCATTGAATCGATCCACGTACAGGAGGTCGATGGCAGTGCCGGCGCCGACGATGACGGTCAGCGCGTCCAACTGCCGGCTCCACGCATTTGCCAGCCAGAAGAGTGGGGCCACGCCGTAACCTCCTCCAACGAAGCAGGCTCGCAGTCCGAGTTTCGGAAGACGAAAACCCTTTCCGAACGGCCCTCGAATCCACAGAGAATCGCCGGGACCCATCGCATGCAACAGGCCGGTGAATGGACCGACCGCGGTGACCATCAGGGTTACCGGGTCGGCTGCGACCAGAGAAAAGGGCTTCTCATCAAAGCGAGGCAGCCAGGCCATTACAAACTGCCCTGGCACAGCATTCAAGCTGAGGTCGAGGGTGATGGTCTTGGTGCGGTAGTTATCGTCTTCTACGCTGAGGATCGGGTAAGGGGCAGGAAGGCTCAGCGAACCGAGTTGCGCGGGCCCGTCAGACAAAAAATTCATCTTTGCACCATGGGGGCGCGGGGGTGCTTTCCCTTCCTCAGGCCCGCTCCAAAACAACGACTGGAATTACTCGCTCGGTTTTAGCCTGATAGTCATTATACTGCGGCCAGATCTCCGCCATCATGTTCCACAGGGGCGGCTTTTCCTCCGGCGAGGCCGTATGGGCCGTTGCGTCGAAGACTTCGGCGCCAACCCGCAAAGTAACGGACGGCGTTTCGACCAGATTGAGATACCAGGAAGGATGATGTGTGGCGCCGCCGCGGGAGGCGACGATCACGTAGGTTTCCTCGCCTTCTACTTTGCCATAAATGAGCGGAGTCGTGCGGGCCTTGCCGCTGCGCCGCCCTGTTGTCGTCAGCAGCAGAGTAGGGACGCCGTTCCAGATGTGGCCGTCTTCACCGTCAGATTCGAGATAGCGGTCAATGTGTTCCTTTACCCAGTCCGGTACTTCTCGTTCGGCCATATCGTTTCTCTCCTCAATCTGGGGCCCAATTTGGGCCGTCGGTCCGTTCGTTTCAGTCTACCACAGTGTAGAATGATCTGCATGACCTGCCCACATTTGGGTACATCCCAAAAAGGGGGCAAACTTCCCCATGCCTCCGGTCGCAGCAGAGCCCCAACCATCTCGCGATCAACTCTGAGTCAGAGGAGACGGCTGTTCTCTCTCCTCACTCCTCTTCACTCTCTCCTCGCTCTTTTGGGCGGTCGGGCCTAGTCGGCCCTCCCTTG
>VXOE01000111.1 GCA_009840225.1 Caldilineaceae bacterium SB0662_bin_25
TCCTCTCCTACATATGATTCCCCTGTTGGGTTGGGGGGGTGTTTTTTTTTTATATACCCCCCCCCCCCCCGCGTGGGGGGCGGCGCCCCCCCCCCCCCACGTCCGCGCGGCCCCGTGCTCATACCCTTCCCCTCACCGCCCCCGTAGGGTCAGACCTTGTGCCTGCCCATGTACGCGCCGCCCCAAATGAGCCGCTTGACTTTCCCATCCCTAGACTGTAAAATCCCGACGAAACGAACAATACGGCTGGCGGCCCCCTGCCCACTCCAGTCCGAACAACCCGGACCCGCTCCACACAACACCAGCTAATCCAATGGACTCATCCTTAAAAGTCATTTTCTGAATCCCTTCAGGCACACGAGGAGAACCCGCAATGACAACAACAATCAGCCGCCGCTCCATGCTCAAATGGATGGCCGCCGGCAGCGCCACCGCAGCCCTTGCAGCCTGCGCCATGCCCGCCGCAACCGATACCGGCGGCGACGCCGAAATGGCCGACATGGAAGACATTACCATCGGCTGGGCCAGACATGGCTCCGAGGGCGACGTACCCACCGAAACCGGCCTCGCCGAACTCTTCAAGTCCAAGCATCCCGGCGTATCAGTCGAACCCCTCGTCCTCCCCTGGGGTGACTACAACACCAAGATCCCCGTCATGGTCGCCGGCGGCACCGCGCCCGATACCTTCGGCTGCCACCCTGCACTCATGGCCGAAACACACACCGCCGGCGGCTCCATCCCGCTGACCGACTTCATCGATGCCTACGGCGCCGACCTCAACTACGATGACGTCGTCTATCACGGCGACGCTCTCTTCGACGGCGTCGTCTTCGGCCTGCCCCAGAAGTCCTGCACACACCAGCTGCGCTACAACAAGACCCTGCTCCAGGAAGCCGGCATGCCCCTCCCGGGCGAACTCTACTGGGAACAGGGCGCCGACGGCTGGAACTGGAATACCTTCATCGAGATGGGCAAGGAGCTCACCAAGGACCTCGACGGTGACGGCGAGACCGACCAGTACTTCTATGGCGGCTCCGGCGGCACCAACCAGCTTGCCCTCATCCGCGCCGCCGGCGGCGAAGTATTCGACGAAGCCGTCTCCACCTGCACCATCAACAGCGCCGATGCCGTCGAAGGCATCAAGTTCATGGCCGACCTCGTACTCGAGCACAAGATTCAGCCTCCGCCCGAAATGCAGGCCAACGAGCTGGGCATCAACTTCAACACCGGCAGAATCGTAATGGCCGGCGGCACCACCTGCGACTCCGTCCGCGACCTGCGCGAAGGCTACGAGCTCCCCTTTGAGTGGGATTTCGTGCTCGTGCCCGCCGGTAAGGCCGGCTTCCGCTGCTGGGGCGATACCGATCAGATCGTGGTCTCCTCCGCCAGCGAGTACGCTCAGGAAGCCTTTGACTGGGCCGTCTACCGCAGCAGCCTCGAAGCCTGGGAAGAAGGCTACGACAGCGGCATCACACTCGCCTTCTCCGACGGCCCCACCCGCTACTCCATCTTCGAGTCCAAGGCCTATACCGAACCGCTCGGCGCGCTCGATATCCCCATGATCCGCGAAGGGTACATCAACACCATCCCCAACCCCTTCGTCCCGCGCAGCCCGCAGCCCTACCGCGTGCTCTTCACCGTCATGACCACCGAGGTCGACAACGCCCTGCGCGGCGCCAAGTCCGCCCAGCAGGCCGCCGACGACATGTGCGCACAGATCGAGGAAATCCTGGCCGAGAACGCCTAGTAGTCCCGCCGCTGTCTGACCAGGCGGCCCCCTGATGGGACGTGGAGCGCGAGGCCCCCCGCCTCCCGTCCTCCCTGAACCTGCTATCGCCGGGCGTGAAACCTATGAGTCGGTCCCTGGTACTGGGCAAAAGCAAACTCTACTGGAAGAACGTCTTCGAAGGCTACGCCTTCATCTCCCTGTGGATCGTCGGCTTTGTGGTCTTCACCGCCGGCGCGCTCCTCGGCTCCTTCTCCATCAGTCTCACCAAGTGGAACATCGTCGGCACCCCTGAGTTCATCGGCCTCGAAAACTACCAGAAGATGCTCGAAGACGAATTCTTCTGGCAGTCCCTCAAAGTGACCATCATCTTCCTCCTCAACGTGCCGCTGAACCTCGCCCTCGGCCTCTTCCTCGCCATGCTGCTCAACCAGAAAATCCGCCTCATCGGCTTCTTCCGCACCCTCTTCTACCTGCCCAGCGTGACCGCCGGCGTCGCCGTCTCCCTCCTCTGGATGTGGATCTTCAACCCCCGCTTCGGCGTCATCAACGTAATGCTCAAGGGCATCGGCATCAAGGGCCCTGCCTGGCTCGGCAGTGAGACCTGGGCCCTGCCCGCCCTCATCGTCATGAGCGTCTGGGGCGTGGGCGGCGGCATGCTCATCTACCTCGGCGCACTCCAGGGCATCCCTACCACCTTCTACGAGGCCGCAACGCTCGACGGCGCCAACGCCTTCCAGAAATTCCGCCGCATCACTGTCCCCATGATCACCCCTGTCCTCCTCCTCAACCTGATCATGGGTATCATCGGCTCCTTCCAGGTCTTCACCCAGGCCTTCATCATGACCAACGGCGGGCCCAACTACGCCACCCTCTTCTATGTCCTCTATCTCTACCAGAACGCATTCCAGTGGTTCAACATGGGCTACGCCTCCGCGCTCGCATGGGTTCTCTTCCTCGTGATCCTTGCTTTCACCTTCCTCATTCTGCGCACCTCCTCCAGCTGGGTCTACTACGAAGGCGGTTGATCGGATGGCTCAACACAGTCTCGAACAAAGCAACCTGCAGCCTCTGCTCTCTTCCCTGTCAAGCCTCTGGCAGAGCCGCCGCCGCCAGGACCTCGTGCTCAAGACGGCCGTCTATCTCATCCTGCTCATCGGGGCCTTCGGCGTCATGCTGCCCTTCTTCTGGATGATCAGCACCTCCCTCAAAAGGCCCGGCACCGAATTCACCTTCCCCATCGAGTGGATTCCCGTCCCGCCTCGCTTCGGCAACTACCAGAACGCGTGGACAATTCTCCCCTTCAACCAGTGGCTTTTCAACACAATTCGCATAACGGGCCTCTCCATCCTCGGCCACATCGTCTCCTGCGCCATCGTCGGCTTCGGCTTTGCCCGCATCCGCTTCCCCGGCCGCGACGCCATCTTCCTCCTCGTCCTCGCAACCATGATGCTGCCCTATCCATCTATCATCGTCCCGCTCTTCATTCTCTTCAAGGAGTTGGGCTGGATTAACACCATCCTCCCTCTCGTCGTCCCCACCTTCTTCGCCACCAGCGCCTTCTACATCTTCCTCCTGCGCCAGTTCTTCATGACCCTCCCCCTGGAGCTCGACGACGCCGCCCGCGTCGACGGCTGCAGCACCTTCGGCATCTTCTATCGCATCTGCGTCCCCCTCATCAAACCTGCCCTCGGCATCATCCTCGTCTTCTCCTTCATGCACCACTGGAACGACTTCCTCGGCCCCCTCATCTTCCTCGGAGACCTGGACCAATACACCCTCGCCCTCGGCCTCCGCTTCTTCCAGGGCCAGCACAGAGTCGAGTGGACCCTCCTCATGGCCGCCTCCCTCATCATTCTGTCGCCCTGCATCATCCTCTTCTTCATCGCCCAGAAAAACTACATCCAGGGCATCGTCATCACCGGCGTCAAAGGCTGATCCGCCCCCACAGTCCGTCGCCGGATCGAGCCCCCGTGAATCTCCGGCAGCGAAAAAACCATGGCCACTCTGAGATCAACTCTGCGCCAGCGCAGGCGCCTCCCCTGACCCCTAACCCCGATGGCGTATACACAACTACGAGCCCACCAGAC
>VXOE01000165.1 GCA_009840225.1 Caldilineaceae bacterium SB0662_bin_25
CCCCCCCGGGGGGGGGGGGGCCCCCCCCCCCCCCCACGCCCCCGGCCAACAACATCCGTCGCCGACCTGGTGCCTATATTGGACGGGTGCCCAACCAAAAGAATTCCCCCAACCCACCTCCCTCCAGTCCCACCAAGCCCCCCGTAGGTGCCCCCTTGTGGGTGCCCAGATCCGCACCCCTGAATCGCACCAACCAACCATCCCCCCGCAGGAGCACCCCTCGTGTGTGCCCGCAGGGTTACCCCAACCCCCTGCAAGCCTCGCAAAAATCTGCGTCCCTCAAGGCCTGACAACGCTACGGACCAGCAAATATAAGATCAAACAAATGTCAACGACCCCCATCCCCTAACCACCAACCACTGCCGTTCCCCTTTTCGCCGATCTGGACCGAAAGAGGTGCCGCCAGGCCTGGACTCTTCAACCTCACTGGTATATTCTGGTATTCACACAGCACAATCGCGCCCAGCGCTGCAACCAGCAGCCCCTACCCCCGAAGGAACATAAACATCATGGCCGAAGACCGCCTCGACCGCCTCGAACGCATCCTCGAACACTACACAGAAGAATCAAATCAACGTATGACCCGCCTCGAACGCATCCTTGCAAGCTTCTCCAATGACGTCGCCCGCAACACAGTAGAAGCAAACCTACGAATAAGCTCAGCGGAAGTCACACTCGACCGCCTCGCCGAACTGCTCAACCGCTCCTACCACCAGTCCAGTGAGCGGCTGGACCGAATAGAAGAGCAGACCGCCCGCAACGCCCAACAAATCCAATTCCTGCGGGAATTGATGCAAGGCCATATCTCACAGTCCACGCCGCCCGCACACGCAGACTGACACCAGTGGTCAGTTATGGTCGCTAGCTTGCAAGCTAGCCAGCTGCAGTTTACTGACCACTAACCACTGCCGTTCCCCATTTCGCCAACCTGGACCGAAAGAGGTGCCGCCAGGCCTGGATTCTTCAACCCCCCTGGTATATCCTGAAACTGTAGCCAGATTGCACAATCGCGCCCAGCGCTGCAACCAGCAGCCCCTACCCCCGAAGGAGCATGTACATCATGGCCGAAGACCGCCTCGCCAAAACCGAGCGCACATTGGACCGCCTCGCCGAACTGCTCAACCGCTCCTACCACCAGTCCAGTGAGCGGCTGGACCGAATAGAGGAGCAGACCGCCCGCAACGCCCAGCTAATCGAGCGCAACGGCCAACAAATCCAATTCCTGCGGGAATTGATGCAAGGCCATATCTCACAGTCCACGCCGCCCGCACACGCAGACTGACACCACACTGACCACTGTAGTTCTGACCACAACCAATCGCCTGGGCGTCAAAGCCGAAAAGCAAACACAGCCCGGCCTGGCCCGGCCAGCACAGCCCCCGACACTAGGAGAAGCCGTGACAGACCGCACCGACAGCCAACGCCGGCGCTCTAAGGAAATCCTGGACACGCTCGTGAAGCAGGCCCAGGAGTTAGCCGCCAGCGTTGAAGAGGAGTACCTCGAAAGCAAACCAATTCGCCGCGCCAACGAGACGCTCGACGACCTCGAAATAAGTATCGACGCGCAGGATGCCCGCCTCGATGCGCTGCAGGCCCGCACCGACGCGGAACTGGCCAGGCACAGACGTGAGATTGCGTCGCTCAAAGCCCTGGCCGTCAAACAGGGCATCGTACCCGACGACAGCACCTGAGCCCGCCCAGCTAGCCGCCAGCCCTGGACTCTTCAACCGCACTGGTATATCCTGAAACTGTAGCCAGATTGCACAAACGCACCCAGCGCTGCAACCAGCAGCCCCTACCCCCGAAGGAACACAAACATCATGGCCGAAGACCGCCTTGACCGCATCGAACGCAACCTCGAGCGCTACGCCGAAGAATCAAATCAACGTATGACCCGCCTCGAGCGCCACGCCGAAGAATCAAATCAACGAATGACCCACCTCGAGCAATTCCTTGCCAACTTTTCCAGAGACGTCGCCCGCAACACCTTAGAATCAAACATACGAATCAGAACCGCGCAAGACACACTCGACAAACTGGCCGAACTACTCACTCGTACCTATAAACAGAACAACGAATACATGGACCAAACCGCCAAGCAGGCCAACGAACGCATGGACCGCACCGACAAGGAAATCGCCCAACTGTCCCACGAGATCAGATTCCTGCTGGCAACCATACAAGGCCATACCTCGCAACCCACCCCACCCGCACATCAGGAATAACCACAGTCCGGCACGTCCTCCCATGCCCGCGCAGGCCCTTGGCGGATTAAAAAAGGTGTTCTTCGCGCCCCTTCGCGTAACTTCGTGGAAAAAAGAGAGGTATTCTTCGCGGCCCTTCGTGGCCCTTCGTGGATCAAAGAGAGGTGTTCTTCGCGCCCCTTCGCGTAACTTCGCGGAAAAAAGAGGTATTCTTAGTGGCCCTTCGCGGATCGACAGGTCCCTTCTACAACAAGAACCAACCCAGCACCATCCCGAAGAGGTCAGCAGGCACCCAGTGCTTCACGCAAACTGCCTGGAAGCTTCCGGAAGTGTCAAGGCAAACTAAAAACTAGAAACTGAAAACTAAAAACTACTACAAAAGCGCCTCCGACCCACAAGCCGACCTATAACCACAGGCCGCACACCGCTGCGCCTCACCATGGCTGCGCCGCACCTCCGGCGCACGGCGCGCCCGCCGGATATCGTCTGCCGCCTCCAGCACCCGGCGCCGCAGTTCATCTGTAAAGGGAATTTCCAACGTGGCGTCTGCGTAGCGCAGCAAACCGTATGGGGGCGAAGCGCCGAAGCTGTCCTCAACCAGCAGACAGTACGCCGCCAACTGCAGAACATGACTGTCGTAAGGCCGAGCCGGCCTCGCCCGGCTCTTGACCTCCACCGGCACGACGAACCGCCTGCCCCCGTCGCGCAACTGCACCAGGTAATCCGGCCGCCCCACCAGCCCGTAACGCCGGCTGCGCAGCGGCTGCTCCGGCTCCAGCCAGTCCGCCGTGTCGCTGTAAACGACCGAACCCGCCGGCAGGCCGCTTCTCTCCCGCTGCCGCCGTCCCAGCCATAACAGCGTACCGCCCAGCACCGCCAGCAGCAGCGCGAACGCCAGAGCCAAAGGCGAGGAGAAAATCATGCCCGGAAGTGACCCCTCTCACTCCCCCGCGTCCGCCTCGTCGGGCCGGTTCTTACACAAAATCTCCCAATTGCCGCGTTGGCAGACCTCATCCTTCTGGTTCAGCACCTCCATCCTGAAGGTCACCACCCCGCCCCCCATCCGCCGCATCGCCTTCTTCCCCCGCACAGTCGCCCGCAGCCGCACCGTGTCCCCGATCAGCACCGGCCGCCGAAACTGCCACTCCAGCTGCATGAACGCCTGCACAGTGCCCTCCATAAAACCCATCCGCACCGCCAGCCCGCTCGCAATACTCAGCACCAGCAGCCCGTGAGCCACCCGCTCCCCGAACATCTGCTCCTGGCTGTAATGCACGTCCGTGTGGATCCGGTTCCAGTCCCCCGACAGCGCCGCAAAATTGACAATGTCCGTCTCGGTAACAGTGCGCCCAACACTCTCACACCCGTCACCCTCCACAAACTCCTCAAAATAAAGCCCCATCGGGGGCTCCATCGCCCGCGTTTCCATAAGCGTTCCCCATCCCACAAAACTTCCCGATCCCCAGTGAACTCCAACCCCTGCAGCACCCACTAAGAACTAAAAACTAGCAACGTAACTGCTACGTCCTTGCCCAAAGGCGCCCATGATTCAGCATTGCGAAAGATGTTTCTCTCTCCTCACTTCTCTTTACTCTCTCCTCGCTTTTGGGCG
>VXOE01000054.1 GCA_009840225.1 Caldilineaceae bacterium SB0662_bin_25
GCCCCCCCCCCCCCCCAACGCCCCCCCCAACAACATGCCTCATCGACCTGGTGTCGATTTTCGTAACAGGTGCCTCATCGAAGGTGTCCAGCCAGACCGCGTCCCGCCTGTCCCACCAGATCCCCGCAGGTGCCGGCCGTGTTCCTGCCCTCGCACCCTCCCCAACTGAAGGATTCCACCGTACCGCCAGGCCTGGCGCCTGCACTGCGCCCCTTCACAAGCCGCTAAACACCGCCAATCACCGTTGGCACGAGTTCCCCGCCAGACCGCGCCCATCCCAAATCCGGGCCGCACCCCGCCCAAATTCCGATGTTGACAAGGAGCACGACTGTTGTTAGAATGCCTCATCCAATACCGCCCAATCCGCCGCACTGAAAATGCAATAGGAAAAAGCGAGACATGGCAAACCTGATTGAAGTCCGCAACCTCCAGACGCAGTTCTTCACCCAGGACGGAATCGTCCACGCGGTGAACGGCATCACCTATGATGTCGCCGAGGGAGAGACGGTCGCAATCGTAGGTGAATCCGGTAGCGGCAAAAGCGTCGGCGTCATGTCCCTCATCCGCCTGATTCCCGAACCACCGGGCAAGATCGTCAACGGTGAGGTGAATTTCGACGGCCAGGATCTCCTGCAACTCAATGAAGAAGAACTGCGGCAGATCCGCGGCAATCGCATCGCCATGATCTTCCAGGACCCAATGACCTCCCTCAACCCGGTCCTGACCATCGGCCGCCAGATCACCGAAGCCTTGGAACTCCATCTCAACATGAACCGGGAGGAGAGCCGCGCCCGCGCCATCGAGCTATTGGAGTTGGTCGGCATCCCCGACGCAGGCGCAAGACTCGACGACTACCCGCACCAGTTCTCCGGCGGCATGCGCCAGCGCGTCATGATCGCCATGGGCCTCAGTTGCAACCCCCAGTTGCTTATCGCCGACGAGCCGACGACCGCCCTCGACGTCACCATTCAAGCCCAGATCGTCGACCTCGTCACCCGCCTGCAAAGCGAGCTCGGCATGGCCATCATCTGGATCACACACGACCTCGGCGTCGTGGCCGGTCTGGCCGACAGAGTGCTGGTCATGTATGCCGGTTTCATCGTCGAAGAGGGGCCCGTCGATGTGATCTACGGCCAGCCCAGGCACCCTTATACCCTCGGCCTGCTGCGCTCTATCCCGCGGCTGGACCTGGGTAGGCAGAAGAGGCTCATCCCTATCGAGGGCCTGCCGCCCGACCTGCTCGACCCGCCCCAAAGCTGCCCCTTCGCACCCCGCTGCCCCTTCGTAATCGACAAATGCCTTGAAGAAAATCCGCCGCTGATGGCGATCAGTGCCGTTCGCAGCTCAGCCTGCTGGGTGGATCTGTCCGACGTTGAAATCTATGACACAAGCGCCGACGAACAGGTGGAGGCCGTCGCATGACCATACAGAACTCTGATGCCGCAGGCGCCGCGTCTGCTCAGGAAACAAGCCAGAACGATGTACTTCTGACTGTATCCAACCTGAAAATGCACTTCCCCATCACCCGCGGCATCATCCTGCAGCGGCAGGTGGGCAGCATCAAGGCCGTCGACGGCATCACCTTCGATCTGATGCGCGGCGAAACCCTCGGCCTCGTGGGAGAATCCGGCTGCGGCAAATCCACCACCGGCCGCGCCATCCTCCAACTCTACGAACCCACCGATGGCGAGGTCGTCTTTGAAGGCCAGGATCTGACCAATATCAACAGCGGCGAACTGCGCCGCATGCGCCGCCGCATGCAGATGATCTTTCAGGATCCCTACGCCTCCCTCAATCCCCGCATGACAGTCGGCAGCATCGTCGGCGAACCGCTCGAAGTCCACAAGATCGGCGGCTCCCGCCGCGAACAGCAGCAGCGCGTCCAGGAACTTCTCGAAATCGTCGGCCTCAATCCCTACTTCATCAACCGCTACCCGCACGAATTCTCTGGCGGCCAGCGCCAGCGCATCGGCGTTGCCCGCGCCCTGGCGGTCAACCCCTCATTCATCGTCTGCGACGAGCCCATTTCAGCGCTCGACGTCTCGATTCAGGCGCAGGTGATCAACCTCCTTGAGGACCTGCAGAGCGAACTGGGCCTGACCTACCTCTTCATCGCACACGATCTCTCCGTCGTGCGCCATATCTCCGACCGCATCGCCGTGATGTATCTGGGCAAAATCGTCGAGCTGGCCGACCGCGAAGTCCTGTACGAAAACCCGCTCCATCCCTATACCCAGGCCCTCCTTTCCGCCGTGCCGATTCCCGACCCGCAGGTCGAAAAGAAAAGGCAGCGCATCATCCTCGAAGGCGACGTTCCCAGCCCCGCCGAGCCGCCAACAGGTTGCAACTTCAACACACGCTGCCCGCAGGTAATGGACATCTGTCACCAATACGAACCATCTTTCACCGACGTGGGCGACGGACACCGCGTGGCCTGCTTCCTCTACGACCAGGTCGAGGCCCTGGACGAACAAGGCAATACAGTCGCAGTATCCGCCTGACCCTCTTTGAGCAGAATACGGCCATTCTGACTCTTTGCCATCCGCAACGCATTCCCTGCCTCAGAACTGCGCCCGCGGGGCCAACCTCTCGTCGCCTGCTCCCGATACCCAGTGCGTGCTGGCAATTCTTTGACTGGATCGTAGCCCGCGCAACGCCTTCAGCCTCGCTTGTGTAGAAAACCCTACTCCTCGGCCGCCCCGCTCCGTCCCTGCAAAAAACAGAAAATGCTTTCCCTGACCCCCACAGCCGCCAGCTCCGGCTCCTCTGTCAGCAGCCTTCCGTCGCCGCCCAGAAATCCCAGTTCCAGGATCGCCGTCGGCGTCGTCGGCAAGACCTTGCGAAACGCATGGTAGTAGGTCATGTCGTGCGTGATCGAATGGAAGTGCAGGGGCAGGCCCGTCGCTGCCGCGTACTCACTATTGATGCAGTCCACCAGCCTTTTGTCAGTTGCCGGAATCGCGCTGTTCAACGGATAGGCTGCCTTGAATCCGCTGGCAGCGATGCAACTGTCCGCGTGCAGGCTCAGCAGAACGTCGGCGTCCAGCCTGTCTAACCGGGTATCATATTCCTCCAGCAACAGGACCACCAGACCCGCGTCCTCCAACTCCATCTGCACCAGTCCCGCAATATGCGCCACTACCTCGGCCTCCACCAATGTAGGCGCGTTGATGTCCCCGCAGATGGCGCCGGAATCGTATCCGGCGTGACCGCTGATCAGCGCGACCGTTTCCGGTTCTGGTGTTGGTGTGGTTAGATTGCGCGTCGGTGTGATCAAAGTAAGCTGTTCAATCGGACTCGGCAGCAGGTAGTTCACGCCCGTCGCAGCCAGAAATACGATGCCCCCAAAGAGGATGACGCTGATAATGAGAAAAACACGCTGTAACCTGCGTATCAGAACAATTCGCATTTTCGCATGAAAGGTTGACTCAATTGCCAACCTCCGTCTACTTCGGCTTCCAGTAAAAATGTCCGGGCTCCAACGCCTGCCGAATCTATCCGCCGTTGGAGCCCATTTCGCGCTGCTAAAATTGTACCCTCTGCATTTGGGTTGTCAATACCATTCCGCAACTCGTGTTTCTCTATATTGGGGCGAACATACCTGTACCCCCTGAACCTGACAAGCCACGGTCTGTTTCCATTCCAGTTTCCGCCAAAATAAGCCCCGTCTCTGACAACTAACTACTGACTACTATCTGCTGCAGTTCTGGGCGGTGGGGGCGATTAGGGCCACCCATTTTGGGGGGGGGGGGGGGCGGGGGGGGGGCGCGCGCGCCCGCCCGCCCCCCCGC
>VXOE01000179.1 GCA_009840225.1 Caldilineaceae bacterium SB0662_bin_25
GGGGGAGGAGAGAGGGGGGAGGAGAGAGGAGTGAGAGAGTTCGCTGTCCGCGCCATTCTCGTTGCTCTCTTCTCGGTAGCCGTCTTGTGGCTCGTTCAGGAAGACGGGGGAGACGAGGGTGATGTCGGGCAGGTGGGAGCCGCCGAAGTAGGGATCGTTGAGAATGACGACATCGCCGGGCTGCCAGTGGTCGAATACGGCGAGGGCGGCGGCGACGCTGTCGGGCATGGCACCGAGGTGGGCGGGGATGTGGGCGGCCTGGGCGACGAGGCGGCCGGAGCCGTCGAAGAGGGCGCAGGAGAAGTCGAGGCGCTCTTTTATGTTGGGTGAATAGCTGGTGCGCTGGAGGGTGATGCCCATCTCCTCGGCGATGCCGCTGTAGCGGTGGCGGTATAGCTCGAGGGTGATGGGGTCGGGAGCCATTGGGAGTTTTTGGTTTTGAGTTTCTAGTTATTAGTTGACTGCGGCCAGGGCTGATGAGAGTTTCACGGTTCGTCAGGCGTGGGATTCCTGGGATTGGGCCCAGGAGAGTACGCGGAGGCCGAAGAGGATGAGGAGTGCGGCGACGGCGGTCCAGACCCAGAAGCGGAAGAAGGCGCCGCGGAGGGCCCACTGCGCGGCGAGGGCGTCGTTGACGGTCTTGGGGTAGGCCAGTTCGTGGCGTTCGTCGATGGCGACGTTGGTGAAGTTCTGCTGGCGGCCGTCGGGCCAGAGGACTTTCATCTCAAGCACTTCTTCGACGTCTTCGAGGTCGAAGAGGACTGTGCGGTTGGTGGCGTCGATCTGGCCTTCCAAAGTTTCGAATTCAAGGACAAGGGAGAACGTGGCGCCGTCGGTGGCGTAGATTTCATCCTCGGGGACGGTGAAGGCGACCCAGTGATGGTCTTCGGGTACGTCGGCTGCGTAGATTTCGGCGTCGGGCAGGCCGACTTCGAGCGCGTCGCGGACCGGGATCCAGAGGAGGAGAGCGGCCACAATCAGGGGCAGCAGGAAGAGCAGAAGACGTTGCTGGGAAGAAAGTGTCACCATCGTACAACTCCGAAGGGAAGCTTTATCTTGTATTGTGATGTCCAACTCCTGGTTGCCTGGCGGAGCACTTTGGACATTCAGACCGTATCATAACACAGCAAGTCCGCAAGACCAGCTTCAAGTGCCGGCGCGCGCCAGCAAGAGGTTGCGGCTTTTGTCGACGCTGGCCGACCAGCCGGGGGGGAGGACGGTAGTGGTGTCGAACTGGAAGACGATGGCGGGGCCTTGGAGACGGTGGCCGGGGCGCAAGCGAAGGCGATCATAGCAGGGGGTTTCGGCGGCGCCGTCGGGGCCGAGCCAGACCGGTTTGGAGGCTACCTGTGCTGCTTCCGGGTCGGGAGTTCCGAGGGGCTCCCGGGGCAGGTTCAGCTCGGCGCCGGAGCCGGAACCGCGCAGACGGACGGCGACGGATTCGACGGTTTCAGCGTGCATGGCGTAGCCGTAGCGGGCATCGTGGGCGGCGTGGAAGGATTCGATGGAACGCTGCACGGCCTGGGAGGCTTGGGCCGCATTCGGCGCTTGCAGGTCGAGGGGAACGGAAAGCTCGTAGCTCTGCCCGCGATAGCGCAGGTCGATGGAGGATTCCAGCACGGGCGCGTCGACTCCTTCGGCGGCCAGTACGGATCGCACTCGTTCTTTCAGGGTTGCAGATAACTCCTGTAAGGGGGCAGGGTCCCGGGCGAGGCTGGCTGCCTCGATGAGGAGGGCCTGGGAGGACTCGTGGACGACGTCGGCGATCAGGAGGCCCAGGGCGCTGAGAACGCCGGGGCTGGGGGGCAGGAGAATACGGGGGATGCCGAGGGCGTCGGCGAGGTCGCAGGCGTGGAGGGGGCCGGCGCCACCGAAGGGCACGAGGGTGAAGGTGCGGGGGTCGTAACCGCGTTCGACTGAGACGCGGCGCAAGGCGCGTTCCATGCGGGCGTTGGCGACGCGGATAACGCCGAGGGCGGCCTCGTGGACGGAGAGCCCGCCCAGCGCGGCGCCCAAGGCGGTCAGGGCTGATCCGGCCGCGGCGACGTCGAGCTGCATGGCTTTGCTGCCGCCGAGAAACTGGCCGGCATCGAGGCGTCCGAGGACGAGATTGGCGTCGGTGACGGTGGGCAGATCACCGCCGCGTGCATAACAGACGGGGCCCGGCTCGGCGCCGGCGCTTTCCGGTCCGACGCGCAGGCCGCCGCCGGCGTCCACGCGGGCGATGCTGCCGCCGCCGGCGCCGACGGTATGGATGTCGATTACGGGCAGGCGCAGAGGAAGGCCGGCGACTTCGCTTTCGGCTGTGCGCGGGACTATACCGGGGCAGAGGGCAACGTCGGTGCTGGTGCCGCCCATGTCGAAGGTGATGATGCGCGGGCTGTCCTCTTCGCCGGCGAGCTGTGCCAGGCGAAAGGCGCCGACAACACCGCCCGCAGGGCCGCTGAGGACGAGGCGGGCCGGTTCACGGGCGGCCTGGAAGGTGCCGATGGCGCCGCCGTTGGACTGCATGACGCGGATGGGAAGGTCGACCAACTTGGCTGTGAGGCGCTGAAGGTAGCGTCCCACGAGCGGAAGGAGGTAGGCGTTGATGACGGTGGTGGCTGTGCGCTCGTACTCCCGGTACTCGGGGAGAATGTCGCTGCTGAGGGAGATGGGGAGCTGGGGGAGGGACCGGCGCAGGATATTGGCGGCCAGCTGTTCATGGCGGGGATTGCGGAAACTGTAGAGGAGGCAGATGGCGAGGCTCTCGGGTGCGGATGCAGCCAGCTGCTCGGCGGTGCGTGCGAGGGCGGATTCGTCTAGGGCCGTCAGTACAATGCCATCTTTATCCAGCCGTTCGACGGCTTCGAAGCGCAGGTCGGGGGGCGTCAGGGGATCGGGGCGGACCTGGTGGAGATCGTAGAGATGGGGCCGGTTCTGGCGGCCGATCTCGATGACGTCGACGAAACCGGCGGTGGTGAGCAGGGCGGTGCGGGCGCCACGGCGCTCGAGCAGGGCGTTGGTGGCGATGGTCGTGCCGTGCACGAGTTCGGCATCAGCGGTCGCGTCACCTGCGGAGGAGGCTATAATGCCGAGACGGGTCAGCCCAGCCAGGATCGCCTGGCCCTGGTCGGCGGGTGTAGTGGCCTCTTTGTGGACTTGCAGGCGGCCGTCTTGCAGCAGGACGAAGTCGGTGAATGTGCCGCCTACATCAGTTCCAACCAGGGTCGTGGGCATTGTGCGTGTTCCTGAGAGTGGGAGCGGCGGGAGGATGAAGCCTGTTATGTGTCCGAAATGATGCGTACATGCGCCACCCATTTGACCTGGCGGAGGGCGTCGTCAGTTTCGCTGGGTACGATGAGGCGGACGAGGCCGCCGGCGCGCGAGAGGGGCTGGCGGTCCAGCGTATGGGCGAGAATGACCGGCCGCTGTGTGGGTTGGGTGAGTTCGGTGCGCAGGGCGCGAGTGCCGAATCCGTCGCCGCTGACCACCTCCACCTGCGTCCAGTCGGCGGGCCAGAGCAGGTCGACGAGGTCGAGCAGGCGCAGGCCGGTGAAGGAAAATGGTCCTGATGTGCCGTGGCCGGTGGAGACGATGTAGCAGTTGGGCACGGTCACCTGCAGTGCGCTGGCTGCGTGGGCAGGGAGACGGTCGGTCGAGACAAAATCGAGGCTGCGCAGAGCTGCCGGGGTGATGCTGTGGGCGGTCCCGTCGGGCAGGTGGACGGTCAGTTCGGCGTCGGGGGACGGGGGCAGGGGATTGGGTTCGTGTGAATGGGGGGCGAGCGGATCGCGGCGTGTCACTG
>VXOE01000108.1 GCA_009840225.1 Caldilineaceae bacterium SB0662_bin_25
ATGGCCTTCAAGAACCCGCTACAGAAATACTGACTGTACATTCCCCCCAGGCAGACCGCACACAGAACACACACAGAACATGGCTTAGTAGTTACCGTTATCCTAAATATTGTCGACGGCACTGGCGACGGCTCCGAGGCAAGATCTGGGGAAGGCTCTGCCGCTGGCCTTTGGCTGGGGAACGATATGCTTGATGAGATAAGGGTGATAGGCCCGGGCAGGACCCATTCGGTAGGAAGGTGGGGGTTTTGGGATGGCTCTGAGGAAAACTGACAGATCACTGCTCCATTTGAACAACCAACAGCGCAGGCAAGCGCGCGCGTGACTATTCTTGATTCAGTGTACCTTCGTATTCTCCTTTTTCAGTGTGGGCGGCCACATTCGCTGGACCACGAAGCAGGACAGTGCCCACCGCATCGTTCAACTGGGCAACTCGCCCGCGCCTTGCATAAGCTCTCTCGCTCGCACACTCTAGTCTGGTTATGTGCTTGGAGCCCTGATCTGCTGTAGTGCAGCCTCAGCACCGGCAGAGACGAAGCCCAGATCCCCGCCAATCGTCAATAGCCGCAATGTCGGCGCATACTCCTTTACCCAGGCGATACCGGCCTCGGCCCCGCCCAGCACATCCACCGGGAACCCGGCCGGAATACCGTTGGCGTCACCGGCCCTGACAATCCGCTGAATCGTGCTGATGAACGCCTCGCTCTCCCAGGCGCCGAAAATGTCCATCGAAAGCGTCAGGTCGTTCGGCCCGATGATAAAGCCGTCTACGCCTTCGAGCGCCGCGATCTCTTCAATAACATTGACGGCGCGGTAATGTTCGATCTGGATGAACACCAGGGTCTCATCATTGGCGGTGCTCTGGTAGGCGCGGTCATCGCCCCCGAACGATGGCATAAAGGGCCCGTAACCGCGCACGCCGTCCGGCGGATACTTGCATCCGGCCACCGCCCAGCGAGCGTCGTCAACAGACTCGATCAACGGGACGACGACGCCGCCAGCGCCATTGTCGAGCGCCTGTTTAATCTCATCGGGCCGGTTGTCCTTCACCCGGACCATCGCCACGGTCGGGGTCGCCCGGACCATCCACAGGATGTAGCGCAACGATTCCACGTTGCGAGGCGAATGCTCCATGTCGATGCTCATCCAGTCGAAACCGGCTTGCGCCACCGTCGCCGCCACCAGCGGATCGGTGGAGGCCGACCATGTTCCGTAGACGTGCTCGCCTCCATGCAGGCGCTTCTTCAGATCCTGTCCCTTCATGCTCTCATCTCCTTTGCAGCTGCCAGCGCGGCTTTACGCCGGGGTTGACGTAAGAACGGGGCCAGCGCCCTTGCGCCAGATCCAGAACGGTCTCGACCGACAGTCGCCAGCTGTTATCCAGCGACTCATCGGAGTAGCCTGCGATGTGCGGCGTGAGGACGACATTGTCCAAGCTGAACAGCGGATTGTCCGCGTCTGGCGGCTCCTGTACAAGCACGTCGAGGCCTGCGGCCGCGATCCAGCCTTCTGTGAGCGCCCGGAAGAGCGCGGTTTCGTCCACCACCGGGCCGCGAGAGGTGTTGATCAGGATCGCCCGGGGCTTCATCAGCCGCAGTTCGCGTTCCCCAATCAGTTTGTGAGTCGTGTCCAGCAGCGGGCAGTGAAGCGAAACAAAGTCGGAACCGGACAGCACCTCCTCCATTGATGCCGTCTGCACGCCGTGGTCGGCCATCAGCTCGGCGCTCACGAACGGGTCGTGCGCCAGTACCGTCATTTCGAACCCGCTCAGCTTGCGCGTCACCAGGCGGGCGATATGCCCGAAACCGATCAGCCCCAGCGTCTGGCCCTGCAGATGCCAGCCCGGGAAGCCAGCGTGTCGGTCCCAGACGCCGGCACGCACGTTCCGATCCTGAAGGGCGATCTGGCGTACGACGGCCAGCAGCAGCCCGATTGTGTGGTCCGACACGCCGTCGTTGAAAGCTTCGGGCGTATTGGCGACGATAATTCCGTGCGCGGTCGCGGCCTCGATAGGTATGTTATCGGTGCCGCTGCCGGTACGGATCAGCGCGCCGCACCTTTGCAGATCGGTCACGTTGTCGGCGGTCACGATGTGACTGCCCCCGAATATCCACACGACATCGGCGTCGCCGGCGCAGGATACCAGTTGCGCTTGGGTCTCGCATTCCTCGAACACGAACTCTATGTTATGGCTCGCCATCGTCTCTGGAACCCATTCGGGCAGCTCCTCCGGGTCCATATGCACCATGGCCACTTTGAATTTCGCCATCTTACCCCCTTGAAATGTGAACCCTGGTTATGCCTTGCCATTCAAGGCTGCAGACGAAACAGGGCACTTCTCTAGCTCTTACCGTTCTCCAGAGTCACCGCACCAACGTCGTAACCAGATCGCCCGGCGGCAGCCCGTTGGCGATGCGTTCCACATTTTCAACCGCGGCCTCCATACGCCTACGGGGCGTATCCGGCGTAAGACCCGATGAATGCGGCGTGAGGATGACATTGTCCAGCTGTAGCAGCGGGTGGTCGGCCGGCATCGGCTCTTCTTCGAACACGTCCAGCCCAGCGCCCCTGATCTTGCCCTGTTGAAGCGCCTCGACCAGGGCCGCCTCATCGACCAGGCCGCCGCGGGCGATGTTGAGCAGGACCGCGTTCGACTTCATCAGCCCCAGGGCACGCCGATCGATCATGTGACGGGTCGTGGCGTTGAGATGGACGTGCAGCGACAGATAGTCAGCCAGCGACAGAACGTAGTCCATCTGTTCCGGCCCGGCCAGAAACTCGACGTGGAACTCATCCAGTTCAGCCTGCGGGAACGCCACCACGTCGATCGCCATGATACGCATACCCAGCGGCCACGCCCGCCGCGCCACCTCGCGTGCGCTGGCGCCAAAGCCGATGAGCCCCAGATTCTTGCCCGCCAGCTCCTCGCCCATCGCGCGCAGCCAGCCGGCCGCGCGATTGTGGTTCAGATCCTTTGCAAAGCAGAGGATGAGCATGATTACGTGTTCGGCCAACGGCACTGCGCTCAACCGCCCGGGCGAATTGGCCAGCGGCAACCCCTTTTCCAGAAAGTAGGCTACGTCTACATGATCGGTGCCGTTGGTGGTGACATGCCACAGCTTTACACCCGCAGCCAGGGCCGCGTCGATCAGAGCACGCGTGCCCACTGCGCCGCCAGGGTCAATTACAACGGCCACGCCCTCAAACTGTTCAGCTGTCGACCTGTCGGGATCGTAAACCTCGAAGGGGAAGCGGTCTTCGTTTGCCTTGACGAAATAGGGGTAAGCGCCATCGAGTCCGGCCGGCGCGCGCAGGTAAAGAATTTTCATCGCTCGTGATTCCTGGGTGTTGAAAGAATTGAAAGGGGCAGGGGCTGCAAGGAGAAAAAGCCTCGTCTCCTATCGTTGTATGGGCCTACTCTATGGGCACCCGTACCACTGATGTTCAACGGATGAGGTGACGGACTCCCAGTATAGGAGGTGAGTCGACCCTCGTCAACCGAGCTTCACGGGACGACCGGCGTGCGCAGGGGTGAAATCTGGGTGCATCCCAGACTTGGGGTGGGAACAGTCTGGCGGGGAATCGGCGCCAGCGGTGGCTGAAGTCGTTTACCATCTTTGGGCGAGACGCATGGCAGGCGCCGGGCCTGGCCGTACGGTGGAGTCCGTCAGTTGGGGCGGGTGCGAGGGCACGCACAGTTCCGGCGCCTACGGGGATTTGATGGGACTGGCGGGACGTGGTCGGGCTGGACACCTTCGATTAGGCACCTGTTA
>VXOE01000212.1 GCA_009840225.1 Caldilineaceae bacterium SB0662_bin_25
CCCCCCCCCCCCCCCCCCAAAATGGGCGGCCCTAATCGCCCCCACCGCCCAAAAGAGCGAGGAGAGAGAAACACCACTTCGTTTGCCGGGAATGGAAATGTGAGCTGACCGCGGCTTGGTTGCCTCCAGAGGTATGCGACTGTTCACCTCTATTTTGGGATGCCCCGGGCTGTGCCCCCTGCTTTAGCGAACACGGGAAGGATGCTATACTTTTGGGTACTTAATTTGCAGGGGAAAGGAACCAGGTATGAGCGAGGTGTTTCGGGTTTGTCCCAACTGCGGGCAGAATGTGGCGATGGCGGCGCGGCACTGCGGCGAATGCGGCTACAATGTGCAGGACGGTTATCCGCTTGAAAGCCGCAACACGCTGCCGGCGGTGGTGGCGAAGGTTGGGTTGCCGGTGGCGGCCGGGCTGGCCAGCTTTGCGCTGCGGGCCGGGTGGAAGTTGCTGCAGAAACAGTTGCCGGAGCTGGCGTCCAACGCGCTCAGCCGCAACGCGACGCGGCCGCCGGCGCCCGCCCGAAAGGGACGGGGCAACCGGGTTATCCATATCCGTTCGAAATGGGCTGTTGGTGATCGAAACGGTGTGTGGCGGTCCGGCGAGGAGGAGCACACCATCGAGATTGACGATGGGTAGGACGGCAGTGGTCAGTCGATCGTAGAGGGAACTGATTAGCGAGCACCGGTGGCCGGTGCTCGCTGTTGTCAGAACTCATCGATGGTTTGCCAGCGGGACGCGGTTTTTCGCTGCCGCTGGGAAAAGCGCCAGCCCCAACCGGTGATGCTGAAGCCGATGGCGATGAAGAGACCGGCCACCATATAGGCCAGTAGCTCCGGCCAGAGCAGAATCGCCACGCCAAAGAGAATCAGTATCAGCCCGGGGGCGATGAACAGCCAGCGTCCGAAACCCCCGGCCTGTTGTGAGATTCGCTGTCCTGTGCGAAAGAAGCGCACAGAAGTTTGTTGTCCTGTAAACATATTTCAGACTCCGTAGGTACTATGCGCAGCGTTCAAGGAATACGGACGCTGCGCATCGCTTTACCCTTTCCAGGCGAAAACAGGCCGCTTATTCCCGGCTGCGGGCGAACAGGATGAAGGCGTAGTACAGCAGCGTCGTGATCGCCTGGATGGCAGCCGCCACGTAGGTCAGCGCCGCGGCATCGAGCACCGCGTTGACCCCCTTCATCTCGTGCTGGCCGACGAACCCCTGCGTCACCAGGACCTCCTTGGCCCGCTTGCTGGCGTTAAACTCCACCGGCAGCGTCACCAGTGTAAACACTGCAACCGCGGCGAAGAGGATCAGCCCCACTAGCGAGACCGTAAACCCCAGCCCAGACCCCATAAACATGCCGATGAAAAAGATGATCGGCCCCAGCCAGCTGCCGATCTGCACGCTTGGAACGATCACACTGCGCAGGGCGAGCGGGGCGTAGTTGGTGCTGTGCTGGATGGCGTGGCCCGCCTCATGCGCGGCAACGCCGACCGCGGCCGCGCTATTGCTCTGATAGACCCCCGGACTCAGGCGCAGCGTCCTCGACCTCGGATCATAGTGGTCGGAGAGGAAGCCGCGCGTCTCTTCGACGTTGACGTGGCCCAGCCCGTTGGAGTCGAGGATACGCCGCGCGACCTGCGCGCCCGCTGCGCCGCGCCCCACCGGCACCCGCGAATACTTGTTGAACGTAGATTTGACTTTCATCTGCGCCCACAAGCCCAGCGCGAGGGCGGGCAGGCTGATGATGAAATAGAGTGGATCGAAGAAAAACATATCTCACCTCGTAGAGAGTTTTCAACTAGCAGACGAATCCCCGGTTGCGGCCGATTCGTTTGTTATCTGACTGAACGCAGACTCGGAACTTTTTTCCAAGTCTACGTCCTGAGTTTACACAAGTTTGGCGCTCCGTTCCTGACGCGCACCTGACAGGGCGCTGTCACATGGCTGAACTCACCTCTTCTTGTTCGTACCAGAGTTTGCGTCCCCGGTTATTCGACGAATTGGTCTCCCATACCTCGTAACGACACGACGTCAATCGCCCATGGGCAGACAGAAGACGATTCAGGCGAACGGCCTCAGGCTAACCGTACAGCCGCTCAAGCGGGCTTCTCCTCTTTGTCACGTTTACGATCAAGCATCAGGAACACATAAAGATATTGCAACACTGCCATGAAGGCCTGGACGGCCCCGGCCACATAAGTCAGGGCGGCGGCGTTCAGAACCATGTTGACGCCACTCAGTTCCTCCTGCCTGAAGACGAGCCCCTGATCGACAAGGACCTGCTTGGCGCGCTTGCTGGCGTCAAACTCAACCGGCAGTGTGATCAGCGCAAACAGAACCGTCCCGCTGAAAAGTATCAGGCCGACCAATGCCAGAATCCGCCCCCAGGTTGAGGGAATGGCAATCCCGATAGAAAAGAGAATCGGCCCCAGCCAACTGCCGTAATGCACACTGAGAATCATCTTGCTGCGCAGGGCCAGAGGCCGGTAGCTTTGACTGTCCTGCAAGGCGTGCCCGACTTCGTGAGAAGCCACGCCAATGGCGGCGACACTGTTGCCCTGATACACCTGCCTGCTCAGGCGTAGGGTCTTCCTGGACGGGTCGTAGTGATCGGAAAGGAAGCCTCGCGTCTCTTCTACCTTCACATGCCCCAACCCGCTCGAATCAAGAATGTAGCGCGCTACCTGCGCGCCGGGCACGTTGATTTCGGACGGCACCTTGGAATACTTATTCCATGCAGAACGCAGTATGAGTTGCGCAATAAAGGCCAGCAGAAGACCGGGAAAGCTGGAATACAGAGTTATCGTAAGAGCGTCCATGCCTCAACTCACCCGTTCTCGACCAGGCCTTTGCGATGGGCATAGTTCTTGCAGCGAATCACGCAAATCACAGGTCAAAAACCGTAGTTTTTTAATGAGCTCCTATTGTACCATTACGAATCCAGTATCTCCGCAGTTTCTCTTTTCTGCGTTAGCGTAGGGTTAATTTTATGTTTGCGCTCGCTTGCGCGCCAGTGCCGCCAGCTGCCGAATCTCAGCACTGCCCAGTAGATAGCTGGCAACCACATAGATGAGAACGCCAAGCCCGGCCCCAACGACCGCCGCGACCCAGCCGGCGGGAATCCCGAAAAGGACGCCGCCGTCGGGCAGAACTTCCAGACCGAGGAGAATTGCGGCGGCCATGACCGCGGACGCCAGCAGCGAGCGCGCCCCGCTGGTCAGCAACTGGCGCACGGGCAGGCCCTGTACGGTTGTTGCCTGCCCCGCTGCCTGGTTGGACGCACGCACTTTTCGCCCCAGCAGGACCAGCAGAACGAGCATCTCCAGCGCGGTGGCGATGCTGTTGGCCAGGGCGAGGCCGCCAAAACTCAACCGGCCAATCAGGGCCAGGCTGAGGAGAATGTTGAGCGCCACGGTGGCGACGCCGGCGACCACCGGCGTTGCGGTGTCGTGGAGTGCGTAAAAGACCCGCACCACGATCTCGACCACGGCGTGGGCGACCAGGCCGAGGGCATAGAAGCGCAGCGCGTAGGCGACCGCCTGGGTGCTGGCGGCGTCGAAACGCCCCCGCTGGAAGAGAAGCTCGATCAGCGGCTCGTCCAGGACATAGAGCAGGAACGCGGCCGGTATCGAAAGGAAGAGGATCAGCCGCAGCAGGCCGGAGAGCGTTGCCATCAGCTGAGCGCGGTCACCGGCCGCCACCTGCGCCGAGAAGGTGGGGAAGGCGACGGTCGCCACGGCCTGGGCAAAGATGCCCTGCGGCAGCAACATCAGCAGCCAGGCGTAGTTGAGGGCGCTGAGGCTGCCGTCCGGGAGGCCGCTGGCCAGGATCGTGTTGACGAGAAAGTTGAGCTGCACAAAGAGCAGCCCCAGCACGCGCGGCCCCATCAGCCGCGCCACCTCCCGTACCTGTGCGTCGCCGATACGGAAGCTGAAGCGGTAGCGCACCTTCTGCCGCAGAAGCGCCGGCAGCTGCACGAGCAGGTGCAGAACGGAGCCGCCGGCCACGCCGATCACCAGGCCGTGAATGCCCAGCACCGGCGCGAGCAACCAGGCGCCGGCGATGATGGCGCAGTTGTAGAGCACGGGCGCGAAGGCCGGCAGCAGAAAATGCTGCACCGCGTTGAGCGCGCCCATAATCAGACCGCTGGCGCCGAAGACGACCGTGCTCGCCAGCATCCAGCGCATCAGCGAGGCGGTCAGCCGCTGCTGCTCGACGGCAAAGCCCGGCGCAATCAACCCGGCGACGAGGGGGTCGGCGAAGAGCATCGCCAAGCCACAGAGGATGACGAGGAACAGGGTCAACAGGTTCAGGACACGGCTGAACAGCAGCCACGCCTGTTGCTGGCTGCCCTCTGTCCAAGCGGCGGCGAAGGTGGGGATGAAGGCGCTGCCCAGGGCGCCGCCGGCCACCAGTTGGAAGAGCAGGTCAGGAATGCGGAAGGCGGCCAGGTAGGCGTCCAGTTCGGCGGCGGTGCCGAAGCGGGCGCCGATGATCATCTCCCGCAGCAGGCCCGTCCCCCGGCTGAGGATGAATAGCAGCATGACCAGCGTGGCGGCGCTGGCGATTCCTCTGCTATCCAGCGCCCGCACGCCTCCGTTGCCGTTCCGGGCGTCTGCGCTGCGGCTGTCCGGTCTCGTCATAGCTGTGGATGATGTTGCTTGTGAACGCCTGCCGCTTTTTGCCTGGCAGGAACGGTTCTGTACAATATATTTTCCTCCCGGTGCTGTTTTCGGCAGTCACATTTCAGTTGCCGAGCGAGTACCTGCGAAAGACTGTAAACCGAAAGTTTCCAAGGCCGCAATTCCATGTCAAACGCGTATCTATCAGTGAACGCCTGGCGCGAGATTTTTGCCCGCGTATTCAATGACTCCGACCTGCAGTCCAATGTCAGCCCGGACTGGTTGATCAACCCTGCTACCCGCCGCCGTCTCAAACTGGACTATCTGTGCCAGTCGGTCGGTATCGCCGTACGCTTCTCCGGCCTGACCGGCAAAGGGCGCCGCCGCGGCGACTGGGAGCTGCTGGAAGAGGAGCAGCGCGACCAGACACGCGATGAACTGTGCCGGCTGCATGGCATCCAACTGGCTGTGATCGACCCGTTTGACGACCCGCTCAAGCAGATGGATCGATTCTTGTCAGTGTTGAGCCGGGCCAGGCGTCTGACCGCGCTGGGTGACCATACCAGCCGGGAGAAAGGCGTCTCAATGGATGCGCTGGCCGCGGCCGTGCAAAGCGCCAATCAGTTGCGCTTCTCCCTTTCCAGGAATCCGAAGCAGACGGTTGGCACGCTGGCGGAGGCCTGGCGGGACCGGGAAGCGAACATCGCTACGTCGCTGCAGGAGGCGGCCGCAGTCAAAGCGCCCCAGCCGACCCGGTCGCAACAGCGCGCCCTGGCGCAGCTGGATTGCGGGCAGCGCATTGTCCACACACATTTCGGTGACGGTGTGATTACGGAAGTGAGCGGAGAGGGCGTGGATAAACGGATCAAGATCCTCTTCGACGGCGACCAGGAGCGCACCTTTCTCGCCTCCCTTCTGGCCGGTAAGCTGGAGGCGGTTCCCTGACGGCGAGGCGGCATGCGCGGAGATACCCTCACTCACTCTGCAACGTCGAACCCATCCGCCCCGCAACGCCCTTTGGATAGTGCAAAAACACCCTTGCCCATTCAGCAAGGGTGTTTAAAGTCAGGCGTGGACCAAAGCGCGGCCACTCCGTTGTTCGCGCGCGATAGGATTTCAAATGCGCGTCCGCGCCGGCGAGGATCCCCCTTTTCGCTTTCACGACAGCCGCGGTCGAAACGGGCAAAGACTACCCTTCTTCTTTTGCGGCACTCCTGGATTCACTCTGGGAACTGTTCTTCGATTCCGCTTTGGTTTCGCTCTTGGACTCGCTTTTCGATTCGCTCTCTGCGGCTTTTTCCGGGCCAGAGCCATTGCTGTCGGTCTTTTGCGCCGCTGTCTTCTCGGCCGCGGCCTTCTTCTCTTCATCCTCCTTCTTGCTGTCGGTGATGTACCATCCACTACCCTTGAAGTGAATGGCCGGCTTGCTCGGAAGCCGGGTGACTTCGACCGAACTGCAGGCCGGGCAAGCGGGAAGAACGGTGCTGGAAAATGACACGATGCGTTCGTATTGATTCCCGCACTCTTTGCAGACAAGTTCATAAATTGGCATCGATCCGTCCCGTCCCTGTCGTGATCTTCTTTGTCAATCCCGCGGACACAACTATACTACCTGAAGTCCTCTCATGGCCCGATCTGTTGTATCCTGCACCGTAAAGGGCGCATTCGATAAGTATACCTTTTCATAAGGTTGTTGTCGAATTCCAACAGGGAAATTGAGTTAAGTTTGCACCGACACCGTCCGCTTCTGCTGGTCCAAATCGTGGACTCTTAAGGGGGCAGGCCTGAAGCCTGGCCACCGACCTGATCAAGGTTAAACCCACTCCCATCCCATGTCTTTCGAATTCGTTCAAGGTGCAATCGAAAACGGCTGTTACGAACCGGAAGGCGTCTACCTGACGGCGCCATTTGAAGGCCGACGGCGTGTCGTCCAGGAATGGGGGGCCCGCCCGGACTACTACAGCCGCTTTTTCGTAGGCGCCAAGGCGCTCCTCGGACACAATGGCGTCGACTTTGAAATGGTCCCCAGTGAAAGAATCATCGCGGCAGACAGTGGCATCATAACCACAATCGGCAATGACCGCGAACGGTATGGCCGCTTCATTCGCATCTCCCACCCATGGGGCGAGTCTCTCTACACGCGCTTGCAGAACTTCGTTGTCGACGCGGGGCAGCGTGTGGAGCGGGGTGAGCTGCTCGGTTACTACAGTCAAATGCCCGGGCCTGGACAACACTTCCATTTTGGCATTCGTTTTATCCCGTATACGGTCGTTGACGGATGGGGTGGTTATTCGAATCCGCTGCCTCATTTTTCGCCGAATTCCATTCTTCTTGAATCCGATTGACTTTTCCTTGTTTTGAAGAATTATCTGTTCATCTCTTGTATTTTTAATTCAGTATGACTTCGTAGGGACTGGGGAAATGGGGATATGTGAATCCAAGGAACTATATGTGGTGATGTGAAAGCAGAGTGTCTGTATATAGTGGCTGTGTGGCCCGTGGAGCGCGAATTCAGCGAGGATAATTCAGAGGGAAGCGCAGGAAAGATTAGGATGGAGTGATCCGCCGAACAAATGCTCGACACAAGATGTAGGAACTGTCCCCAAGTTGTACCCGGATGAGCATAACTCGCGAAAAATGGGGATAAAGAAACATTGGGGTTATGAGCAGATTTTATCCACTTTTTTCAGGGTTATCCCCGAAGTTATCCCCAGTTATCCCCTTTTTCACCATGTGTGGGCAGCTTATCCACTACAGATACTGGCAAGAGGCCCTCTTGGCCGTCCTGGTCACCGTTGCTGACCTGCCTGATCGTGAAGGGGCGCGGCAACTGCTCAGACGAGGCTGCAGTTTTGGCCAGAACCTGCGTCTTTTCTGGATTGACGGCGCCTGTCGCGGCTCTTTGCAGAGATGGGTTTCGAGCCGGTGTCGAGCGCACCCACAAAGTTCTGGTCGTAAAATGATCGCTTGGGCATGATCCGAAGCGATTCCCCTCATCCAACATGCGAGAGGAATCGATCGCGTCAGAAGGGACTACCCATGCGCAGGTTCAGCCATCTCCATGCGCGCCTTGGCGGACAGTGCAGGGAGATGGCCCTCGTTGTCGATCACCTGCTGCAGGTGGCGCATACGAGCGGGCGACGCGGTCCGGCGCATGACATCCGAGTGCATCTGATCGATCCAATAGCGGCGATGGTTGGCGACGTATTGCTTCAGCTCCTCAATCTCCAGATCTGTCTCGCAGTGAGCGCAACAGTTGAGGGTGAACATGCGACGCCGTGTGCTGCCGCCAAAGGATGCGTGCATCAGATTGTGGTTGAAGGCGACAACGTCGCCCGGCCGCGTCTCCAGAGCCACCGCCGGCACATCACTTTGCTCGATCCCCCAGCGCTCCAGGGACTCGCTCGCCTGGCGGGCTTCCCAGTCCACGAACATGTCCCGCCGGTGCGTGCCGGGGATGACGCGCAGGCAGCCGCTATCCTGGTCGACCTCATCCAGATAGAGCGCGAGTTTGAGAAACTTGCCCACCTCATGGAAGCCGTCGCTGTGCCAGCGAGTGTCGCCGGTGTAGAAGTTGCCATCGCCGCCCAGGTAGTTGAAATCCTCGCCCAGCACGCCGGAAATCAGCCCCACCAGCTTGGGATGATCCAGGAGTGTGCTGAGCCGTTCGCGCTGGTCGATAAAGGGCACGATGCAGGAGCGTTTGCTGCCGTCATGGACAACGTTTCGTCCTCGGAAGACCTCCTCGAACTCCTCGGTGATCCAGTCGATCTCATCCTCCAGCAGACCGGGCAGAGCAAGGTATCCGAAGGTTTCGAAAAACTGTTTCTGTTTGCATGTCAGCTCCATCTTCCCTCCCTGACGTGTGGAATCGAGGCCGGGGCGCGTGACCCGAATGATAGACTGGACAGATATCTGGTCTGAATCGGGGGTCGAAAAAACCGTTTGACACAACGGCAATACGTGATCCGGACTCAAGGCATAGCTGCATTGCACGCCGCGATCCGCGGCGGCAAGCGCGGCGGGGTTGCCCGCGCTGCTTCAGTCCTCAGGCAGGTTCCGAAACAGCGCCGCCATCACCGGATCATCAGAGGCGCCCACATCCGCCTTGGTCAGGCGGGCCTGGTCCCTGTAATCTTCCGGCAGATCCTTTCGCACCCAGATCGGCGTCCGCGACCCGGCGTACAACGCCCAGATGACCTTGCGCACCCGGTCGCTCAGATTGGGCGTGTTGGTATGGTAGATCGATGTGTCGTTGATCAGGCAATCCCCCGCTTTGCCGCTGGCCAAGACCATCTCAGGCACTTGACGCGGCTGTCCATCGGGTGCTGTGAACCAGGGCGGCGAGTTGACATGGGTACCATGGGTGCCGGGCAACAGTGCGGTAGGCCCCATGTCCTCCTCCACATCTTCGATCAGAAAACTGAGCCGGATATAGATCGGCGGGGTCATGTCGGATGCCTTCTTATTCACCCGCGCATCGTTATGCCAAGCCTGGTGGGCCGGGCTGTTCTCAAACAGGCAGTGCCCGTGACCGGCCCCAAAGACGACCGGTTCGTCGTCCCAGTATCGTTCCATATAGCCGCGCACAATCGGCATGATTTTAGGGAGGTTGACCAACTGACGAAAGCTCGACTCTTGCCAGAGTGGAATGAGGTCAAAGCGGTTGAATGCGTTGCGGAAATCCCTCCCCATACGCGCGATCTGTTCGTTCATTTTCTTGTCAAAAGCGTTCTGAATCTCCATCAGCATGTCCGGCGGGATCGCGGAGCGCACCATCGTGTAACCCAGATTCTTCAAATTCAGAATCTGGATTTCCAGTTGATGCGCTTCATCCAACTCTTCCATTGCCGACGCAGTCAGAGGTTTGGTCTTGGTTTGCATGCTAGTTTGGCTCCTTTCCTGAGAGGCTGTTTGGAAAGTAAAGGCTGTCGGCCAAATTGTGGTATACGTAGTCTATGTGAAAACAGAACGATATCCAACAGATTTGACTGACAACCAGTGGTCTATTGTCCAGCGTCTGATTCCCGCGGCCAAACCGGGCGGATGACCCCTAATCGACCCTTTTCAGACAGCTCTTCAGTGTCCCATTCCCCGGATTCAGCGAGTGGGCCGCGGGCGAACTGCCTGGGCCCCGCCAAAGGGAGGCCAGTTGCGTTGTGGTGATCTATACCCAAGGAAGGAAGCCGGCCGAAGATCTGTTTGCGCAGGCTCAAGCGGAACGGATCGATGCCAACGCGCCCCTGGCCGCGCGCATGCGGCCCCGCACGCTCGATGAGTTCATCGGCCAGGAAGCGATCGTGGGCCCGGGCCGGCTCCTGCGGCGCGCGATTCAGGCCGACCGGCTGAGCAGCCTCATCTTCTATGGTCCCCCCGGCACCGGCAAGACGACGCTGGCGCAGGTGATCGCCAACACCACGTCGGCCCATTTCAGCGCGCTTAACGCCGTACTGGCCGGCGTCAAGGACATCCGCGCGACGGTGGCGGAGGCCCAGGAGAGGTTGGCGCTTCACGATCAGAGGACAATTCTCTTTGTCGATGAGGTGCATCGTTTCAACAAGGCCCAGCAGGATGCCCTCCTGCCCTGGGTGGAGAACGGCACGGTAACGTTCATCGGCGCCACCACCGAAAACCCCTATTTTGAAGTCATCAAGGCCCTGGTCAGCCGCAGCCGCATCTTTCAGCTGAAGACGCTGACGGCAGAGCATCTGCGACAGATCATACAGACCGCTCTCGATGAGCCCCAGCGCGGCTACGGCGGCCGGCGCGTTGAAATCGAGGACGAGGCGACCGATCATCTGGTTTCTGTCGCCAATGGCGACGCCCGCGCCCTTCTCAACGCGCTTGAGCTGGCCGTCGAGACCACCGACGCCGGCCCGGACGGTACCGTCCGCATTACACTCGCCATCGCTGAGGAATCGATTCAGCGCCGCGCCGTGCTGTATGACAAGGAGGGCGACTATCATTTCGATACGATCAGCGCCTTCATCAAGAGCCTGCGCGGCAGCGACCCCGATGCGGCGCTCTACTGGCTGGCGAAGATGATCTACGCCGGCGAGGAGCCGCGCTATATCTTTCGGCGCATGTTGATCCTGGCGAGCGAGGATGTGGGCATGGCCGACCCGCAGGCCGTTCAGGTGGTCACGGCCTGCGCCGAGGCCTTCGACCGCGTCGGCTTGCCAGAAGGGAACTTTCCCCTGGCGCAGGCCGCGCTCTATCTGGCGACTGCGGAAAAGTCCAATTCGGTCTTGGCGTTCTTCGACGCGCTTGAGGCGGTGAGCAATGAACCCGATTCTGATGTTCCCAGCCATTTGCGCGACGCCAACCGCGACAGTGAAGGGTTTGGACACGGGGCAGGCTATCTCTATCCGCACGCTTACCGGGACCACTGGGTGGCGCAGCAGTATCTTCCCGGCGCGCTGCAGGGCAGAGTCTTTTACGAGCCGACGGGCCAGGGCTATGAGGCCGGGATCAACCTCGCCGTCACCCAGCGTCGCGAGGCCCAGCTGGCCGCCATGCTGGACGGTTTTGGCGCGCCGCCCGAAATCCTGACATTCGCCCCCGAAGAGTCCGCCCGCGACCGCTGGCTGCAGCGGACGATTGCACAGGCCGGCGAAGCGACCACCGCGCTGCGGGACCGCATTCTGGACGGCGGCCCCCTTGAGCGGCACAGTGTTGTGCTGGATGTGAACGCCGGCAGCGGCCTGCTGACATGGGAAGCGCTGCGGCGCGCGCCCGAGGGCGGCGTCTACGCGCTGGCGTTCAACGAGTCAGACCGGCAGGCGCTGCAGGAGCAGGCGCAAAACCTGGACGAAGTCGAGCGGCCGGTTGTGCTGCAGGGGAAGGTGGGAGAGACGGCGCAACTGCTCGGTACGGAAGAGGTCCGGTTTGATGCGATCATCGGACGCAACGTGCTGCTCGCCGCTATGGACAAAGAGGCTGCCCTGGCGCATCTGTCCGAACACCTGGCTGCGGGCGGCTGGCTTGCTCTGGCCGAGACGATACCCAGACATACGCAGAGAATCTACGACTTAGGGGACCGCTCTCTGCTCCAGCCGGAGCTGGCCGAGCGGCTAATCGCGGCCGAAGAGTCGATCTACGCCGATGCGACGGATTACCTGGTCAACTGGGACGAGGAGACGTTGCAGGCCGCCCTTTTCGCCGTCTTCCCTGAAGAGGCACAGGCAGGGCGGGTCTCGCTGGAGCGGATTGACATCGATACCGATCTGCGCATTACCGAAGCGCACGTCCGGCGCTGGTTCAGTCCGGCTCCTGGCGAGCGCAAATCCTATGCCGAACGGCTGGCCGAACAGATGCAGCCTGATGAGGTGGAGCAGGTTGAGGGCTGGATCCGGGGACAGCTGCTGAACCGGACCGTGGTCTGGCGCCGCCGCACGGTGTTGATACGGGCGGCTGGGCGGTAGGCAGCTGCATGTTCTGCGGCCAGACCAGGATGTCCCTCTCTCTGACTCACCTGAGCTGCGCCGCCAGTGTCAGATTAGTCAGAAGCTGAATGCAACTTTTTCCCCCTTCTCGCCGTCCAATAGTTGCGGCTAACTGTCAACAGCAACTTCGACGGGACAGAGGGGGGCTCCATGAAAGTTTTTGCCACCTTTCCACTCGCATTTCTGGCAGGCTTCTTGCTAATGGTTGCCTTCAGCCATTCTGCTAGAGCTCAATCAGAAGATGTAGAAGCGCCAACACCGCAAGTCTACCTGGCTGTGCGAGGAGAGAACATCGCAGCGAAGGGACAGGTAGAGGCTTCGGCAAGGAATCCTGGACTTGTGCTGGTGAATGATGGCGATCCACATACAATGTGGAATTCGCACGGCTTTGCACCGCAGTGGATTTCAATTGAGTTCGATACTTTCCATCTGGTGAGCAAGATCGAGCTTATTGTTACGCAAAGCGAAGCCGGCGAAACCACACATGAAATCTGGCTGGGAGACGATTCTCACACGACGACTCCTTATATGCGGTTTGACAATGCCCACACTGAAAATGGACAAACATTAGAAATCTTTGTCGATCCTCCGCGACGCATAAACAAGGTGTTTATTCTGACCAAGCAGGGTAAGGGATGGGTCGGCTGGTACGAGGTGAGGGTTTTCAACGCGATTAAATTCATCGAGTGGAAACTCACCGAGACGGCCTCTGGGTTTGAGTTGCCCGTGCAAGCGACTCATGCCGGCGACGGGAGCGGTCGGACATTTGTCGTTGAGCATAAAGGACGCGTGCGTATCCTCAAGGACGGTATTGTCCAGGGCGTTCCCTTTTTGGACATCTCTGATCGCGTGAAATGCTGCGGCGAACAGGGACTTTTCAACATCGCCTTTCCTCCAACATATAGCGACCGCCAGCATTTCTACCTGAGTTATACAAATGCCGCTGATGAGACCGTTATCAGCCGGTTTACGACGACCGCCAATCCTGACATAGCCGATCCTGACAGCGAGGAAGTCCTGCTTACCATCCCACAACCGCATGTGAATCATAATGGCGGTTCCCTGGCGTTCGGGCCCAGAGACGGATACCTCTACATTGGCAGCGGCGATGGCGGCGCCATGGAGGACAAGCAGAATGGACAGGATCCCGGTACGTTGCTGGGCAAGATTCTACGGATCGACGTGGAATCCGGCGTCAAACCCTACGATATTCCTGCCACCAACCCCTTCATAGAAGAGGACGACTACCGCGACGAAATCTGGGCATTGGGTATACGCAATCCCTGGGGATTCGCCTTCGACAGGCAGACTGGCGCTCTCTACATTCCCGACGCAGGACAGAGCAGAAGAGAGGAAGTTAATTTTCAGAGCGCGGAAAGCCTGGGAGGGGAAAACTACGGATGGCCTATCTGGGAGGGGAATTACTGCAGTCAATTTGAAAGCGTTTCGTGCTATGCAGCTGGCTTGGTTCTGCCCGTATCTGTCTATGACCGCCTGTCGGGGGAGTGCGCTGTTGTAGGCGGTGCGGTCCTGTCAGGGATTTTCTTGTATGCTGATTTTTGTAAGGGCAGCATCTGGGGATTGCAGCGTAAAGGAGACAAATGGCAGAGCATACAACTCATAAGCGGTTCTACTGCAATAAGCAGCATTGGCACTGACGAAACGGGCAATGTATACGCCACCGGCTATGCGAGTGGCACGATCTATCGACTCGTTCCAACTGTGAAAGACGAATCAAGAGGACACGGCACAGCCAAGCAAAGATCTCTTGAAACAGTTGGTTTTGGACAAAATACCTTCCCGCAATAGCGGAAAGCTCCGTGGCCGCTTCCTCATGGGAGAGGCGGGCCGTCTCGCGGGCCCAAACCATGATTGCAGGGTTGACCTGGGGCATCGTCTTGCGATTCCCTCCTCTACCCCCGTTGTGTAGGCAGTTGTGGTTGTCAGACGGCGCCCGCCAATGCCAGGAAGCTACGCCACCTCGCGCACGGGCGCGCCGCCCTGTTTCGCATCGGCCCTCATGTGGCAGACTTTGTACTTCCTGCCGCTGCCGCACCAGCAGGGGTCGTTGCGCTTGGGCCGGTTGTTGGTGTTGCGCACCGTTCGCTGTTGGGTTGTGTCCTGCCGGTTTGTCTGGATGTTGCGCGCAATCGGCGCCGGCAGCGTCGGCGCCTTCTGTACCTGCAACGTCATCACCGTCGTCACGATGTCGGAGCGGATGTCGTTCATCAACTCCTGATACATGGCGAAGGCCTCGCGCTTGTAGGCGACCAGCGGGTCGACCTGTGCAATCGCCTGCAGACCGATGCCCTCGCGCAGCCTGTCCAGATCGGTCAGGTGGCGGACCCAGCGGTGGTCGACCGCGCGCAGCATGATCTGGCGTTCGGCATCGCGTAGCATGCCGGCATCGATCTCTTCTTCCTTCTTGTCGTAGGTCTGATGCGCGATCTCGGCGGCCTGTTCTGTGATTTCGTCTGCGCCCAGCTCCTGCCACGGGGCCGGGTCAAAGTTCTGCGGGAAGGGGAAGACCGTGCGCAGCGCCAGGAGCAGGTCTTCCGGGTTCCACTCCTCCTCAAAGCGAGTGGCGGTGTGTTGCTGCACAGCCGCATCGATCTCGTCGGTGATCATCTCCTGAATTGCGGGCTTCAGCGACGGCTCGTTCAGAAGGCGCCGCCGCTGCATGTAGATCGTCTCCCGCTGCTCATTGACGACCTCATCATACTTGAGCACGTGCTTGCGAATGTCGAAGTTGTGGCCCTCCACCCGGGTCTGCGCGTTTTCGATTGCTTTGCTGATCATATTGTGCTTGATCGGCTGGTCGTCCTCCAGGCCGAGACGGTCCATGACGCCGGTCACCCGGTCGCCGCCGAAGCGCCGCACCAGGTCGTCCTCCAGGCTGAGGAAGAAGCGGCTGGCGCCCGGGTCGCCCAGACGTCCGGAACGGCCGCGCAGCTGGTTGTCGATGCGCCGCGCCTCGTGGCGCTCGGTGCCGACAACGTAGAGGCCGCCCACAGCCTTCACCTTCTCCTGGTCCGCCTTCGTCTCGTCCCACTTTTCCTTGAGCACCGCGGCCCAGCGCGTGTTATAGGTTTCAGTAGGGTCCCGGTCGTTCTTGAGCAGCTCCAGGCAGTGGTTCCACGCCAGCTGGGGGATGCCGGTCAGATCGACGCCGTCTTTGCGCAACTGATCTCTGGCAAGGCCCTCATAGTTGCCGCCCAGTAGAATATCGACACCGCGGCCGGCCATGTTGGTGGCGATCGTGACCGCGCCGGGCCGTCCCGCCTGCGCAATGATCGTCGCCTCGCGCTCGTGGTTCTTGGCGTTCAGCACCTCATGCGCGATGCCGCGGCGTCTCAGCATACGGCTGACAAGCTCGCTCGTCTCGATCGCCACCGTGCCCACCAGCACCGGTTGGCCCTCTTCGTGTGCGCGGTTGATTTCATCGATTACCGCCCCGAACTTGGCCGACTGGTCCTTATAGATCACATCTTCCTCATCCAGGCGGATCGTCGGCAGATGGGTTGGGATGGCCACGACATCGAGATTGTAGATGCTTTGGAACTCCTCCTCTTCAGTCTTGGCGGTACCGGTCATGCCGGCCAACTTGTTGTACATGCGGAAGAAGTTCTGGAAGGTGATCGTCGCCAAAGTCATCGACTCCTTCTTGACGCGCACGCCCTCCTTGGCCTCGATCGCCTGGTGCAGGCCCTCGCCGTAGCGCCGCCCCTCCATCAGGCGGCCCGTGAATTCGTCGACGATGATCACCTCGTTGTTGCGGATGATGTAGTCTTTGTCGCGGTGATAGAGGGCATGGCCCCGCAGCGCGTTGTCGAGATAGGGGAGCATCTCGAAATGGGCCGGATCGTACAGGTTTTCCAGGCCCAGCTTTTTCTCCACGGCGGCAATGCCCTCTTCGGTGAGCGTGGACACCTTCTCCTTTTCATTGACTTCGTAGTCCGTGCCGGCGCGCAGGCCGCGGACCAGCTGCGCGAACTGCCTGTAATAGTCGCTGCTCTCCTGCGCCTCTCCCGAGATGATCAGCGGTGTGCGCGCCTCGTCGATTAGAATGTTGTCGACCTCGTCCACGATTGCGTAATGCAGCTCGCGTTGGGACTGGCGCTCCTTGTCCAGCACCATGTTGTCGCGCAGATAGTCGAACCCGAACTCGTTGTTGGTGCCGTAGGTGATGTCGGCCCGGTAGGCCTCCTGCCGGGTGATCGGTCGCAGGTTCTGGAAGCGGTCGTCCTCTGCGGGGAATTCAGGGTCGTACAGAAAGCTGCCCTTGTCCGGGTTGCCAGCGCTGTTCTGGATGACCGCGGCCGAAAGACCCAGAAGCTGGTAGACCGGCCCCATCAACTGCAGGCCGACCTTGGAGAGATAGTCGTTGGGCGTGACAAGATGTGCGCCGCGCCCGGCCAGCGCGTTCAGGTAGAGCGGCAGCGTCGCCACCAGCGTCTTGCCTTCACCGGTTTTCATCTCCGCGATCTTGCTCGAGTGGAGGACGCCGCCGCCGATCAGCTGCACGTCATAGTGGCGCAGGCCGATGGTGCGGCGGGCAGCTTCACGCACCGCGGCGAACGCCTCCGGCATCATCTCGTCGAGAATCTCCTGCTCCTCGTCCAGCAGCTCTTTGCGAATTCGCTCCACTTCGATGCGGGCAAAGCGCTGCTCATCGGTGCCCGCAACCGCCGCGTACTCGGCTTCGGCGCCGGCCAGCGCATCCCGCAACTCCGTCGTTTCGCTGACGATCCGCTGGCGGAACTCCTCTGTCATCTCTTTGAATTCGGCGCTGTCCATCCGTTCGAAGCGACTTTCGAGCCCGTTGATCTCTTCAACCAGAGGCTGAAGCCGCTTCAGCTCCTTCTCGTTTGGATCACCGACAACTTTGGTCAGAAATTTCTTCAGCATATTGCATCCCTCTGTTTGCCCGCTGCCGGCTCCCGTGGTTTGGATATGCAGCGGCGGGCAAAGTCGATGGGGGCGTCTCGCCTCCCCTTACACCATACGATACACGGCGGAAAGCGGTTCTCCGATGTGAATGCGCATCTGTCCTGTCAGCCCCACAACCACAAGGACCGCAGTGCGGGCTGCACCGCCTATTCTACCATGCACAGGGAAACCGCCAATGTAGCGGATTCTGTTCTGTTGCCACTGCCAATCAAAGCGGTAACGGCCTATGCGAAGAATACTACAGCAGTACATAGTTTCTGCGATCTGTGCTACAATGTGCCCGTGGCCAGTGGCTAGTGGCGTCCACTGGCCATCTTTTCCCTGAGCCACAGGCCACTGCAGGTTAATGAATCGCCGTCTTCTCGTCTTCTTCATCCTCGTCAACGCCTTTGTCAGTTTGACGATTGCCGTGACCGTCGTTTGGATAGCGGAGCAGCGGCGGCCCAGGCCGGAGGAGTTGGTTGTGCCTGCAACACCGGCGCCAGCGGTAGTTCTGATTGCAACGCCAACATCCGGGGATGCACAGGCGGCCCCGGAGAGCGGAGCTTCTTCGCCTGCAACCCCTACAGCCGTCGCGGCGCCGTCTGATCCGGGCGAGACGGTGGTCTATACCGTCGTGGCAGGGGACAGTCTGTCGGCCATTGCGGCGCGTTACGGTGTCGCGCTGAGCAGGCTGCTGGAGCTCAATGATCTGACTGATCCGAATCTGGTCTATGTTGGTCAGCGACTGCAGATTCCCGTATCTCAACAGCAGGGTGGCGCGCCCGGGGGCGCCGCGGTTGGTCTGCCGCAACAGGGCCTGCAGCTGCGTATCGAGAATGCCGGCGAACTGGCCGCGGAGTCGGTGCAGGTCGTGAACGACAGCGATGGCGCCGTCGACCTGCAGGGGTGGACCCTCAGTCGCGACGGGGGCCCTATCTATACTTTCAGCAACATTCTTCTGTTCCCCGGCAGCGGGGTCCGTCTGAACACGGGTTCTGGGCAGGACAACAGCATCAATCGCTACTGGGGCCGGGATGCAGCGGCCTGGGAGATCGGCTCGACGGTTATTCTGCGCAATCCCAACGGTGAACTGATTGCGCAGAGTACTGTGGCCGGCGGCGAATCACCATAGGTTTTGCGAAAGGGAATAGCTTTCCATGGCAACGACCGAACCACCCGATAAGCAGGACAGAGGGAGGTCCAGAAAGCGACGCTACTTCCGCCGCCGGCGGCGTAAGGGCTCCCGGGATGCATCTCTCGCTGACGAGCAGAGCGCGGCCGGCGCAGAAGTTCAGCCAGAGCAGCGAAGACGTTCTAAGAGCCAGAATCGCCGCCGCAGCGAGAACCGGCGGCGTTCTTCCCGGCGGCGGGGCAGGGCCGCGCGCGGGCAAGAAAGTCAGGCGCGGCCTGCCGAAGAGGAGAATCAGCCGCAAACCGAGGTGTATATCTATACCCACGTTATCCGGCCCACCTATAAGGACGGGGGGAGTGGAGAGTTCCAGGCCGATCATTCGCTGAACCTTGCCGGCGCAACCGCCGTCGGCCCGCCGGTGGGTATGGAATATCTTCTGGACAGTATCGGGCAGCAGCTGGATGAGTGGTTTGGTCTGCCCGACGACTCGACAACTGAGGACAACGAAGACGGGGAAGTATACAAGCCGAGCGCAGACCTGACAGATGGCGGCGAGGCCCGGGAAGAAGTGCACGGCTCCGGGCAGGAGACGGCGGATGAGAACCGCGCAAGTGATGACACTTCATTCAGTGAATAGGGCCGCCTACCAATCCCTGCACAGGACCGATCATTGGACAAGGTAATCACGATTCAGCAGATGTCCGCGCATGTGGGCGAGGCGGTAACCCTGGAGGGCTGGCTCTATACCAAGACTGGCAAAGGCCGGCTCCAATTCCTGCAGGTGCGCGATGGCGGGGGTATCTGCCAGGCGGTGGTGTTTAAGGGGAACGTCAGCGAGGCGTCGTTTGAGCTCGCACGCGCACTCACCCAGGAGAGCAGCCTGCGGGTTACCGGCACTGTCAAAGAGGACACACGCGCGCCAGGCATTCCCGGCGGTTTTGAATTGGATGTGACCGACCTGGAAGTGGTCCAGATCGCTGATGAGTATCCGATTCAGCCCAAAGAGCATGGCGTGGAGTTTCTCATGGAGAATCGCCATCTCTGGATTCGTTCCAGCCGCCAGTGGGCGATATTGCGGGTAAGGGCGACCGTCATTGGCGCCATCCGCGACTGGCTGGACAGCAACGGCTACCTCAACGTGGACACGCCGATCCTCACTCCCAACGCCGCCGAAGGCACAACGACCCTCTTCGAGATCGATTTCCACGGGGAACCGGCCTATCTGGCCCAGACCGGCCAGCTCTACAGTGAAGCCACGATCATGGCCTTTGGTAAGGTCTACTGCTTCGGGCCGACCTTTCGCGCCGAGAAGAGCAAGACGCGCCGCCATCTGCAGGAGTTCTGGATGGTTGAGCCCGAGATCGCCTTTTGCGACCTGAACGGGCTGATGGAGATCGAGGAGCAGTTCGTCAGCCACATCGTGCAGCGCTGCCTGGAGGAAAATGTCGAAGAGCTGAAGCTGCTGGAACGGGACACCTCCGTCCTGGAACGGGTGACGCCCAGCTTTCCGCGCATCCATTACGACGAGGCCGTGGACATCGTCAACCGCGCTGCCGCGGCCGGTGAACTGGTGCCCGGGTATGAGGACAAGGTGCCCCATATCGAGTGGGGCGATGATTTCGGCAGCCCGCACGAGACCTACATCGCCGCCCAGTTCGACAAGCCGGTCTTTGTCCATCACTACCCGACACAGGTGAAGGCCTTCTACATGGAGCCGGAACCGGACCGGCCGGAGGTCTGCCGCAGCGTCGATCTGCTGGCGCCGGAAGGGTACGGCGAGATCACCGGCGGCAGTGAGCGTATGGCCGATGTCGACAAGTTGGTTGCCGGCATCGAGGAGCACGAACTGCCGATGGAAGCGTTTGACTGGTATATCGACCTGCGCCGCTACGGCACCGTTGTGCACAGCGGTTTCGGTCTGGGCCTGGAGCGGACGGTCGCCTGGATCTGCGGCCTGACACACCTGCGCGAGGCGATTGCCTTCCCGCGCACGCTCGGCTCGATGCGCCCGTAGGCCCTGGGAGCGCCCGCTTCCCGGCCCTATCCGGTCACGACCGTGTTCTACCTCTCGATTCTGCTTGCCGGCCTGATTCTTACCCTCATACTCACGCCGGTCACCGTGCGGCTCGGTCACCGGCTCGGCTTGGTGGACCGTCCGGGCGAGCGCCGCAAACACGCGGGCGTCGTGCCGCGCACCGGCGGGCTGGCCATCTTCGCCGCCTTCACCCTGACCGTACTCGCGCTTCTTCTGCTCATGGCCGGGGCGCTGCCCCTGCTTGACGGCTCCTGGCTGCCGCCGCAGAACGACCCCAAGGAGAGCCGCCGCTTCATCGCTCTTCTGATTGGCGGCGCCTTCTGCGCGATCTTCGGCTTTCTCGATGACCGCTATGAGTTCTCCTGGCGCCCCCAGTTCGCCATTCAGGTCATCGCCGGCCTGATCGCCATCGCCGGCCTGATCTTCATCAAGCACGTCAATAATCCGTTTGCAAGCGGCTTTCTCTTCGGCCCGGATGGCTTTCCCTGGTGGCTGCTCGGCCCGTTGACGCTATTCTGGTTCATGGGAATGATGAACACTGTCAACTTCCTTGACGGGTTGAACGGTCTGGTTGCCGGCGTGACCGTCATCTTCTGCGCTATACTGGCCATTCACATGATCTTCTTCACTCACCCGCCCCAATTGAGCGTGGCGGTGCTGCCTGTGGCGCTGCTCGGCGTCGGATTGGGATTTCTGTTCTTCAACTTTGCGCCGGCGCGGGTCTTCATGGGTAGCAGCGGCAGCTATTTTCTTGGTTTTGCCCTGGCTGCGTTGGGGATTATCGGTGGGGCACGGCTTGCCACCGTACTGCTGATTCTCGGCCTGCCGATTCTGGACGTGGTGTGGCTGATCTACAGCCGTCTGCGGCGGGGCGTCTCGGTAGGTCAGGGCGGCCGCGACCACCTGCACTTGCGGCTGCGCGATAAAGGCATGGCCGAACACACTATCGTGATTGGCTACTGGGCCTTCTGCGCACTTTTCGGCGGCCTGACCCTGTTGCTGGATGACCGCCTCTACAAGCTGGTGGCGCTGATTGGGCTGGCCATCATCGGTCTGCTCGTCTTGCTCTGGGCAGCGCGGCCGTCCACTTTGAGCGAAGAAAAATGAGTTCGACGAACGCAGGCGGCTCGCCTGCATACCGTATCCTCGCGATCGAAACCAGCTGCGACGAGACCGCGGCCGCGGTCGTGGCGGACGGCCGCCGTATTCTCAGCAACCGGGTCGCCAGCCAGATTGAGCTCCACCGGCGTTTCGGCGGCGTCTACCCGGAGGTCGCCAGCCGCCAGCACGTTCTCGCGATTCAGACTGTCGTCGAGGACGCCCTGGCCGATGCCTCGGTCGCGCACGTGCGCGAGTTGGATGCCATCGCCGTCACCAACGGACCGGGTCTGGCCGGGAGTCTTCTCGTCGGCGTCAATCTGGCCAAAGGGCTGGCCTTCGCCAGCGGTCTGCCGCTGATTCCGGTGAATCATCTGGAAGGGCATATTTACAGCAACTGGCTATATACAGACAGTTCGCCTATAGCCGTTTCGCGAGCTTCGGAGGACGGCAATGGTTCTGTGTCCGACAGCGCGCGCAGACAGCGAAGCGGCAGCGCATCGGAACAGTTCCCGGCGCTGATTCTGATCGTTTCCGGCGGCCATACGGAGCTCGTGCTGATGGAGGGGCACTGCCGCTACCGGCTTCTGGGCGCGACCCTGGACGATGCTGCTGGGGAGGCGTTCGACAAGGTGGCGCGCCTCCTGGAACTGGGCTATCCGGGCGGCCCGGCGATTCAGGCGGCCGCGGAGAGCGGGGATGCCGGCCGTTTCCATCTTCCCCGCCCGCTCATGCGGCCGGGCCAGCGGACAGAACGCCAACCGGATGCTCAGGCGTCTCCCCTGCCTACCGTATTACCCGTCCGCGGCGAACATCGCTTCAATTTCAGCTTCTCCGGCCTTAAGACAGCGGTTCTCAACCTGATGCGGCAGCTCGAACGGGAGGGAACGGAGGCCCGCAAGCCGCAGACCGCGGCCGATATTGCCGCCGCGTTTCAGATGGCCGTGGTAGATGTGCTGGTGGGCAAGACCGCGGACGCCGCCGCCGAGTTTGGCGTGAAGCAGGTCTGTATCTGCGGCGGAGTCAGCGCCAACGGGCTGCTGCGCCGCGCGGCTCAACAGCATTTTGCCAAGATCGGTCTGCCGCTGCACTGTCCGCCTCTGTTTCTGTGCACGGACAATGCAGCCATGATCGGCGCCGCGGCCTATTACAGGCGGTCATACGCCCTGGCCCGACAACCCTCTCCTATGGGCGGCCCGCATTCGACTCCCCACGACCAGCCAAGCGAGCCTTCAGCGCGCGACTACCTCGCCCTCGACGTATATGCGAGTCTGCCTCTGGTGGATTCGATACAGCGGTGAACGACTTGGGGGCCGCAGGCGCCGCGCCTGTGCTGCGTCTTTTAATCGCCTGCGGGTGAGTTAGCCGTCTGGGAAGCAGGCGGCGCGTGCGCGTCTTCTTCCAACTCCATCTCGGGGAGTGCAGCGGGATCGGCTGTCTCCGATACCACGACCCTGCGGTAGACGCCGGCGCGCTGTCCCGCCGCGACCGGACGGCGGTCGCTGAAGGGTGGGTAGTTGAGCAGTTTGGCGTGGGTATAGCTGCCGATCAGTCGCAGGCTGGCAATGACCGGCGCGGCCAGAAACGCGCCCAGTATCCCCCCTATGCTTGCCCCCACCACGACGCCGCAGACCACCACAACCGGATGCAGATGGACGCTGGTGCCGATCACGCGCGGCACGAGAAGCTGATTTTCCAACTGCTGAATGATGAAGTAGACTCCGATTACCAGGAGAGCGAAGTTGAGGTTGCTCAGTTCGAGCGTGGAACTTCCCTGCGCCAGGGCGATGATGACGGCCGGGATCATCGCCAGGATCGGGCCGATATTGGGCAGGATTTCGAGCGCGCCGGCCAGAATTGCCAGAATCAGCGCCCCCCGCATCCCCATCAGGCTCAGCGAAAAATAGGTCGCCACGCCGATCGTTAATGAGAGGATGATCTGCCCGCGGAAGAAGGCGTTCCAGATATTGCGCAGCCGGCGCATCAGCTCCACGCCTTCCGAATAGTATTCAACCGGGAACAGTCCCTCCACGTAGCCCTGGATGCGGGGCGCGTCCTTGGTCAAGTACAGGCTGATGAAGAAGAGTAGCAGCAGGAACACGACGATATTGACGATGCTGCCAACCACCGTCAGGCCGATGGTCGCGGTGCTGCTCACCACGTTTGTCGCCGTACTCAGGAGCTGATTGACGTAGTCCAGGATCTGCTGCGCGCCGGGCAGGAAGCGTTCCACCGCGATCTCATCGGCCAGCGTCTGTTGAATCTGGCCCACCACCCCTTCAAAGGTGACATCAAGACCGAGGATGGTCCCACTGGTTGGCAGGTCTGCGACCGATTCCTGCAGAAAGAGCAGAAAGGTTCGCGCCGCCGCCGGCACATCAAAATAGAGCGCCCGAAGCTGGGACAGCAGGACGGGCACAAGCAGAACGGGGGCCAGGATCAACAGGACCAGGAAGAGCAGGTAGAGGACGATGGTGCTCACACTGCGGGGAATGCGCACCCGTTCACACAGATCGACTATCGGGATCAGGAAGTAGGAGACAAGCCCTGCCATAATCAGAATCGGCAGGACCGGGCGGCTGATCCAGAAGATGAGCGCGCCGACGATGAGCAAGACGATCAGGACCGTTCTCTTGGTCGCAGTATCCCAGTCGGTGTTCGGCGCCAGAACGATGCTTGCTTCCTGGGATTCGGCTTCTTCCGCTGTGGATGGCGGTGTCGTGGAATCCATTGTATGGGAGCGCGATTCTCTGCTTATGGACCTTCCGGCGCAGGAGCGGGGGAATAGTCTGGCATGCGGAAGGAAGCAGGACGAAATTCTTATGCCGTTCTACAAGAGAAAACACGGCAGACGCCCTAAAGTTGCGCTTCTGCCGCTTAGTATTCGTTACCGGATCAGGTTGCCCCACCGGCCGCCGCGCCAACATTAATCATGCGTTCAATCCAGCCCCAGCGATTCGTATTTCCATTCGGCTACCGGCGTAAACTGTGATGGGTCCAGAACCGTTTTCGGGCCAAAGGGCGCGGCCGTAACGCTGCCTACGTCAACGGAGCCGTTCTCTACCGCCAGTGTCGGGAAACGGTGTCCGCTCGGGGTGGTGTGCTGCCGGTAGAGATCGCCGTGCGCAGCCAGGATCTGCGCCTGCACGCCGTCAGGCAGCATCGACAGGCCGGCGAAGTAGTGATGGCCGTTGCGCTCGGCGTGTTCGATGCCCAGCGTTGCCAGCACGGCCAGGTCCTCCAGCAGCGCCACCGGCCCCAGGTTGCACAGGTCCTCGGCGCTGATGATATGCAATGCGTCCGGCTGCTGGTGCTGGCGGTGGCGGATGAGGCAGGTGTTGGCGATGCCTTTGAAGATGCCTTTACAGTTCTTATGGCTGGTGCCCACGTAGCCGTTTTCGAGGGCGGTGGGCGCGCTGGAAAGCTCCCCGTCGGATTCGTCGATGATGATCGGCGGCCGTTCGCGCCAGGCGAGCAGGGCCGCGCCTACTTCCTGGCTGAGGGCGATATCGCGGTGGAAGGGCTGTTCGACGAAGATCAGACGCTGCAGAAAGTCGCGCAGGGCCGGGTCGGCATTCAACCCTTCCCACAGGGCGCGAAAATCGTCGACGTTGTGATAGGTCTCGTTGCCGTCGAGCGTGTGCCGGTAATCGACATTGCGTTCGTCCAGCAGCGCGGCGATGCGTTGCAGCCGTGCCCTGTCCGCGTCGATGTCGCCGCCGATCTTGATCTTGAAGTGGGTCAGTCCGTAGGCCTGGCTCGAAGCGTCCAGCGATGCGGGCAATCCGTCATCGACCTGGTCTTCGGCCAGGACTTCGTCGTCAGTGAGGGGATCGATCATGCCGACCGTATGCCGAACGATGACCCGCTCAAGGGGTTTGGCCGGCAGCAGATCGGCCGGCGTATGCCCGGCCAGCTCCGGCCGCAGCTCGGCCAGGCGCATGCCCAGGTTGTTCGTTCGCACGGCCTGGGCGAAGGTCGTGCCCGTCGCCCGGCAGTAGCCGTCGATGATCGCCCGCTCCACCAGCGAGACGCCGAACGCCCACAGCAGCGGCGGGTAGTCCGAGTCTGCGGCCCAGGTTTCCTGGGCTTGGTAAGTCGCCTGCCACAGGTCGAAGACCGTGTCGGCCGCGCCGGCTTCCTGGGCGTGGCGGCAGGCCGCCTGGATTACGTCGAGCATCTCGGCGATATCCTGGGCCATCGACGAGTCGGGCACTTTGGTAAACCATTTGGGCGCCAGGCCCTCGGCGGCGATCCCGTCCGCCTGCTTGCCGTCCACCTCGAGCCGCGCCTGCAAAAAGAGATGCGGCAGCGCGGTCATGGTGACGATGCCGTAGCGGAAGGGCATGCGGTTGCGCATGTTAAGGATATGGAGATCGAAGTCGAGCAGGCGGATGGGCATCTGTCGTTCCCCCGGTGTCTGTGCAGAGATAACTTGTGACTGTCGCAGGCTTACGCGACCGGCGCGGCGGCCAGCGTCTCATCCTCACGCCAGCGCGCGTTCGTAACCGCGCAGCGTCGCGATCTCGCGCGGCAGGTGAACGTCCGGCGGCTCCCAGTTGATCCATTCGCCACTGAGATAACCGTCGTAGCCGGCACTGCGCAACAGCGCCAGCACCTGTTTGTGATCGATATCCCCTGTGCCGAAAGCCGTGTAGTCCGGCCGGTTCGCGTCCACAAACAGGTCGTGCACATGGGTATGGCGGATCCAGCGCCGCAGGGTGCTAAAGGAGTCTGCCAGCGTCCAGCCCTCTGTGCGCACCGGATGCGCGGCGTCCCAGTTTACACCAATCGCCGGGTGGTCGACCTGTGCCATCACGGCGGCGACGTCGGCGGGGTTGCACCAGTCGTCGTGCGTTTCCATGCATACGACCACGCCGCGGTCGCCGGCTCGGCCCGCCAGGCGCGAGAGTGCGTCCGATACGCCGCCGATGGCCGATTCCCGGCTGATGCCGTCCGGAATCCGTCCGCCGAAGATGCGCAGCGCGGGCGCGCCGATGTCTGCGGCCAGGTCGATATACTGGAGCGTCTCTTCCACCTGCGCGTCGCGGTCTGCGGGATCGGCGAAGCGGTTGCCGGCGGCCAGGCAGCAGATGGCGATGCCGGCGTCAGCCGCCTGCGTGCGAAAGGCGGCGCGCTGTTCTGCCGTTGCCTCCAGCTCTACCCCGTGGCAATTGCCGCCGGCAGCCCGGGGCTCGACCCCGTCGTAGCCGTATTGCACCGCCAGCGCCAGCATCTCCGCGAAGGTGGCCTGCGGGCAGGAAAAGCTCATAAATGCGTAGTTCATCGCTGTAAACTCCTATTCTGTCGTGTTCTCTCTGTGAATTGAATTTTGGAAGAGCGGCCGTATCAGGTTGCAGATATCTCCACCGCCTTCCCCGTCTCCGCCGACCTGTACATTGCATCAGTAATCTGTTGCACCAGCAGCGCCTGCGCCAGCGTCGTCTGGGGCGGGCGGCCTGTGCGGACCGCGGTTGCGAAGTCCTCCAGCAGGCCGCGGTGGATATCGCTGTAGGAGTCGCTGCCCGACCACAGAGTCCGGGAAACGGTCCCCTCGGCGCGGGTCGCTTCGAACTGCAGGATTTTTTTCTCCGGCGCCGGCGTCATCCGCAGGCGCAGCGAGCCGGTCTCCCCGATCACCTCCCAGGATGCCTCCGCGTGCGCGGCGGTGTACTCGCCGCGCTCATAGGTGAGCACGGTACCGCCGGCGCAGCGCACAAGCCCGGTGATGTGCGTCTCGCCGTCGGATCCCGGGGCAACCGTATCGGCGAAGATGGATGGTACGCGCCAGCTCTGCGCCAGGACCGTCTGCGGGCGCAGCTGCCAGCCGCTGATGCCCAGCAGATAGTCCAGATCGTAGCAGCCCCAGTTGACAAGAATGCCGCCGCCGTTCAGATCGCGGCTGAGCCGCCAGGCCGGCGGGTGCGTCTCCGGCGCCGGTGTCGCCGGGTGGATGACGCGGCAGCGGAGAACGCGCAGAGGGCCCAGGTTGCCCTGTGCAATCCAGTCGGTAACGGTCCGGTTCGAATCCAGAAAGTGAAAGCGGGAGGAGCAGCAGGCCGCGACCCGGTCCCCCTGGACGGAGAGCAGCTGGCGCACTTCGCCGGCGCTGCGGGCGACCGGCTTTTCCGTCAGCAGATGCTTTCCGGCGCGCAGGGCCTGCAGCCCCAGTTCGATGCGGAATGAGGCCGGCAGCGCCAAGGCAACGGCCTCCACCCGCGCATCAGTCAGCAGCTCTGCGCCGCTGCTGTAGACCGTCTCCACCGAGCGGGCGGCGGCCATCTTCTCCGCCAGCGGCCGCTGCACATCGGCGACGGCAACCAGCTCGATCTGGTCGGAGGCCGCGGCAGCCTCGGCGTGGGCGGCGCCGATCGTGCCGCAACCGATGATGCCGAGCTTCAGGGATGTCATTCGCTCAGTTCCTTCGTGCTACAATTGCAGATGACAGGACAGGTACCCTCACGCAAAGGAAGGCGCATATGGACGCCCCCGCCCCATCCTGGCAAAGACTTTATGCCGATGAAGAGTTCAACTGGATCTGGCCGCCTGCCTATGAACCGAATTCGAATCCACACGAGCTGGAGCAGATTCTTTCTCTGCTGGAAGCGCAACCAGGAGCACGGATTCTCGACCTGGCATGCGGGCTCGGGTGGCTGACGATCCCGATGACGCTGGGCGGCTTTCAGGTGACCGGTTACGACCTCAGCGCGGCGATGCTGGCAGGCGCCCAAGAATCAGCCGGGCAGGCAGATGCGCACATCGAGTGGGTTCGCGGCGACATGCGCAGCCTGCCAGCAAGCTGGACGGAAACCTTCGATTTCGTCACTCTCACTCTCAGCGAGTTCGGATGCTTTCAGGACGAGGCGGACAACCAACGGGTGCTCACTGAAGTGGCGCGTGTCCTCAATAGCGGCGGCCGTTTTCTCCTTGACATTGTTGTGAACCGTGACGAGTTGATCCTGAATGGCGACCGCAACAATTCCTTTGATGGGGGTGGATTCCTTATCGCAGACAAGGGAAGCCTTGATCTCCTGAGCGGCATTTACACCAGGGCTTTTCAGTGGTATCAACAGGGCCGGCGCCACGAGACAACCTGGCAGATCCGGGCCTTTACACCGCCGGAGGTGAAACGTATGTTGGAGCAGGCCGGCTTCCGGAAAGCGTCAGCGCACCGCAACTATGCCGGAGACGCCTTGACGCGGGACAGCGCCGGAATGGTGTTCCTGGCACAGAAGTAACTCGCCCTGCGAGACCCTATGCCGATTCAGATACCGCTGTCAGTTCAGCCCCTGTAACCTCTTTGCGCATAGGCGTCCCATCGTAACCCAACGCCGGGCCCAGCACCGCCGTCGTCATGCCGGCGTGGTTCTCGCGGCCATGACCGCGTGCGACCGCGCTGACCGAGCGCGCCGAGCAGCCGTGGTCACGACCGTCGGGGAAGGCCGCGCGCGCCAGGAGAAAGTAGGTACGGGCCAGGTCCACGGCGCGTGCTTGCAGCGCGCTGTCCCCGGCAATCTCCGCGGCCGCCGCCAGTGTGATCGGATTGTGGCGCCGTTCGCGGCTGTCTTCCAGCCAGCGCGGCGCGTCGGAGCGTTTGCCCACGCCGGATGCGCGGCGAGCGGGCCGTTTGTATTCTGTGTCCAGGGCAATTTCGGTGATGTCGAAGGGGTCGAGCCGGGCTACGGCCTCCAACACCGCCCTGTCGTAGCGCGTGTCGCCGGTCCAGCGGCGATAGGCGCGCACGGCAGCGGCGGCCGCGCCGGCGTCCGGGTCGGCCAGCTGCGCTGCCAGCGGCTGCAGCAGCCTCTCAGCCGCCTGGCGAAAGCGGAGCTCACCGCTCTCCTGCCACAGGCGCAGGAATGTGTTGACGGCGTCGGAGCCGAGCAGATTCTCCGCCCGGTCGACTTCAGCCTGCAGGTCGGGGGCTTCGCCCATGAAGGAGTAGTAGAGCGCCTTGTCGTCGGTGCTGAACTCGTACAGGACGCCGTCGGGGGTCAGGGCAATCGGCAGCGCATCTCCGGCCAGGATGGCGTCCGCCCACTCTCCCGCGTAGGCTTTTGCCAGCTCGATGTAGCGGTCCCTGGCTGTCTCCGTTTCCGGTTGCGACGCCGCCAGCAGGCAGATGTTGATGCAGCGCAGATGGTCCGGCGTATTGAGCGCCATGCCCGGCTCCGTGCGCAGCCCGTCGGCGCCGAAGAAGAGCGAGTGGAAGCGCCGCCGGTCCCAGTTGAACCAGTCCGGCGCCGCGTTCGACCAGTTGCCCATGTGCTCGGCGGCATCGTGCAGCTGCCGGGCCGTCTCGCGGTCGTCCGGCAGGACTCGCTGCAGGGCGCCCAGGAACAGTTCATAGTGCTCGGTGCCGTGGTGCGCCTCCTGCATGCGCCAGTAGCCGTGCCGCCACTGCTGCGTCCGGTTGAAATGATCGCGAATGCGGTCGCGTTTCTGCTGCAGAAAGCACAGAATGCGTTCGTCCGCACCGGCGTGCAGCAGCGGCTCCCAGCCGGTGGTGTAGGTGCCCTGGTCGTGGACGTCGGTGGCCGGCGCGTCCGTGTAGCGGTCGATGGACGCGTATGCCCACCGGCGCAGATCATCGAGGAAGCGCTGGCAGGCGTGGGGCAGGTCGTGGGAGGGTTCGATCTCGCGCCTGTACATGGCTACCCCTGCAGCTCGATCTTGAATGTATAGGCGTGATCGCACGGGCGCTCGTTGGGCGTGCTGACGGTCAGGGCGTTATCGTCCTGTTGCCAGGTGACAGGCTCGTCGCTGCCGAGCATCGAAACGCCGCGGATGCGCCCGCCGAGCGACGAGCCGCTGCCCAGGGAGGTGATGGCGGCCTCGCTGCCGGGCCAGCCCAGCACGATGGCATAGAGGGCGTCGTCCTTCTGCGTGAAGCGCACATCTTTGGCGGTGAAGGGGAGATTACTGCGTTCGGTCAGGTGCCCAACCACCACCTCCGTATCGCCTTCGCCGAACCGCTCCCAGTGGCGCGTGCCGTAGATCGCCTCCCCGTTCACATCCAGCCATGCGCCCAGGTCCAGCAGCAGCTGGGTCGCTTCGGCGGGGATGACGCCGTCGGCGCGCGGGCCGACGTTCAGGAGCAGGTTGCCGTTCTTGCTTACGATGTCGACCAGGTCGTGGATGATGGTTGCGGGGCTCTTGAACTCGTCGTTTTCGATGTAGCTCCAGGCCTTGTAGCTGACCGCGGTGTCGGTCTGCCAGTAGTGCGGGCGGATGTCGTCGAGCTTGCCGCGTTCGACATCGTAGACGGCGACGCCGTCGGGGAACTTGTCCTTGTACTGGAGGACCGGTTCGCTGCCCCATTCCATGGCGCGGTTGTAGTAGTAGGCGGCGACCTGCGGGCGGTAGGGCGCGAACTCATCGAAATGCCAGCCGAAGTCGAACCAGAGCACGTCCGGCCGGAAGTAGTCGATCATCTCGACCGTGCGCGCGTACCAGTTCTGCAGAAAGTCCCAGCTGGCGGGTGCGTCCTCCGGGTGGGGCGGGCAGTAGAGCTCCTCCAGGCCGGGATCGGTGGTGTCGAAATCGTCGGCGTAAGTGTAGTAGCGCCAGTTGAAAGCGCGGTGGCTGGAAACGCCGAACTTGAGGCCGGCGGCGCGGGTCTCCCGTTCCAGCTCCTTGCAGACATCCCGCTTGGGCCCCATCTGGGCCGCGTTCCAGCGGGTGTGGGTGCTGGCGTACATGGGGAAGCCGTCGTGGTGTTCGGCGACGGGCACCATGTAACGGGCGCCGGCCTTCCGGAAGAGGTCGAGCCACTGGGCCGGGTCCCAGTTTTCCGCCTTGAACAGCGGGATGAAATCCTTGTATCCGAACTTGGAGGGATGGCCCCAGGTCTTTGTGTGGTGCTGGTGGTAGTTCGGCCCCTTGCGCGAGATCTCGTCCCTGTACATGAAGCGGGGGTACCATTCATTGTCGAAGGCGGGGACGGAGTAGGGGCCCCAGTGGATGAAGATGCCCAGCTTATCGTCCATGAACCATTTGGGCACTTCATAGTTCTGCAGGGAGTCCCAGTTCGGTTCGTAGCGGAAGTCCGTGGTCATTGCATGGCTCCGTAGGGGTTGATTGCGCGCGGCAACCTGTTGTCTGCGGTTATGTTGATTGGAATGCAGTCGAGGGTTGGTTCAATGCGCTACGGCTTCACCTGGGTGAGGCAGGGCAATCGCATCATATTGGGATAGAACTCTCCAGAGATGGTCAGTTTTCCAGCCGGCACGGTAACGTTTGGTAGAAATGCCGGTTTGGGCGTTCTTCCGTCTGCGTAAGAGGTTGAGAGCTATTCGGCGCAACATGGTCAAGTTGTGTTGCGCATGAAAGCCTTGGGCGCTGATGCGCGCATTTCATTCATTGTGGACCGTTTGTCTTGATGGTAGGTCACTGGCTTTCTCGTCCGTGTGTTGGACGAGAGTTTATGAGCGTTTACGAGTGTTTGGGTGATGTCTTAACTACAGTACATGAGAAATGTTCGATGGGCTGTGATGAGGGACTCGCTGGTGCGCGTGGGCGCGTATGAGGAACGAGAGATGTGCAAGAGTTGTACGTCCGGTGAAATGGTGGGACGTGTTTTGGCGGGAATATGGCGGAAATAGCGGAAATGGCGGAAAAGTCGGGTAAAAGCGGGCGA
>VXOE01000064.1 GCA_009840225.1 Caldilineaceae bacterium SB0662_bin_25
CACCTGGAATACCTACCCCGACGAACCCGGCACCGCCGACGAGCTCCTCGCCGAGATGAACGCCCACGGCGTCGACTGGGCCGTGCTCGTCCAGACCAGCTGGTCCACCTGGGACAACGGCTACATCGCCGACTCCGCCGCCCGCTTCCCCCATCGCTTTATCGGCCACGGCCTCATCGACCCCCAGGACCCGAAAAACGCCGAGCACGTCCGCTACTGGCTCCACGAACGCGGCCTCGCCGGCTTCCGTTTCCACCCCATGTACTACCCCGATGAGAAGATCCTGCTCACAGCCCGGAACCGCCCCATGTGGGAGGAAATCGCCGCCGCCAACGCCGTCATCCAGTTCCACCTCACCGCCGCAGAGGCCGACCAGATCGAAGCCATCGCCCGCCGCCACCCCAATCTGACCCTGATCCTCGACCACCTCGGCTATCCCAAGGTCGACCTCGCCGAATCCGCCTACCAGCCCATCGTCGACCTCGCCCGCTACGAAAACGTCCACGTCAAACTGTCCGACGTCAACGGCCACGCCCGCCAGGACTACCCCTACACCGACGTGCACCCCTTCATAATCCGCATCTTCTCAGCCTTCGGCGCCGAGCGTATCATCTGGGGCACAGGCTACCCCGCCCACCATCGCGCCAAGCACAACTGGCCCTCTCTGGCCCAGGAGCTGCGCCTGATCCAGGAAGGCCTGCCCTTTCTTCGTGAGGATGACAAAGAGAGAATTCTGGGAGGAACCGCCGCCCGCATCTGGGGTCTGACAAACCCTACCGACTAGAGGTCGCTGACACCTCATCCCAACCTAAACCCCCCCGTAGGGGCACCCCTTGTGGGTGCCCTCGTGGATTGACCATAATTGTGGGCCTGCAAAACCCATGTCAGACAAACGTCAACGACTCCCTGGTATTTTAGGGAACTGAGTAACATTTCCGTTCCTCTACAGTTCTTAATCTGTCAAGACTGTATGGTGGGTCCCAATGTTCGGACCACGAAACGGGTAAAATAAGGTGCATCCAGATGGATGCGTTCGCCCCTGAAAGGAGATAGAAGTGTTAAGAGAACTGAAGGCTGAAATTCAAGCAGAGATAGCCAGAGAGCGCAGGACAACAGATCGGCAGTTTCAACAAATCCACAGGAGATTTGACGAACTGGAAAAACGAATCGACAGAGTATTCGACGAGATACTTGCTGAGTTACGTGGCGAAAGCGAAAGAAGTACCAAAGAGGTACTTGACGAGATTGGGCGGCGGACTTGAAAAGGGAGCGAAGAAGAAAAAGAAGATACTGAAGGTAGACACACGCCCGCCTGACAACAAGGAATTGACAATGGACATGTTCTTGAAGGCGACGGTCAATGTTCCGCCATCCCGGCCTGCCGCTCGAAGTCAGTCGTTTTGGCGGGAAGGTCTGGCGCTGCCGAATAGGCATCTGGGCCGCGGTGACCCGGTATTCCCTGCTGATGACAGCCCGCAATCGCCATGGAAGGGCGGGGCGCCTACTCGTCCACTCGATGTTGACATCGGTCTCTATTTCCCCGGCCGCAGGCCTTTCCAGAGATAAGATAGGGCCTGCTGTACTTCGGACCCCATCCTCGCAATCTGGTATAATGCCGGCAAACGTGTCCTCGTCTTGCGCGAGGGAGGGTTCGAAGAACTGTGCGCGACCGGCTCCTCTCCATTCAGGAGGCTAAAGTGCAGTAACCCATATCTGTAATCTGACGGCCGCCGTCTACCGAGAAGAGTTGCCGGCGCCAGCGGCGTTGGCAACCTGGGTAGTGTCGACGAAACCTTCGAGTCTGTCGCCGGCCCTCCGGGAATCCAGGTCGATGTCGTCGACCAAGGTTCGCACCTTCAGCCTCTTCCGCGCCCATCTGCCCGCCCCGAATCGTGGCGATCAAGATCTTTCACTGTCGGTCTGATCGAACAGACCGACCTTCTGCTGTCCTGGAGTAAGTCTTGGAAGCGTTCTCCGAATTGGGATTTGAAACCGTCCAGATTCTGGCCGTCGTCCTGATTGTCGCAATTGCCGTTCGCCGCGTCCGGCTTCCCTACACCGTGGCCCTCGTTTGCGCCGGTCTCGTTCTGACCTTTCGGGGCGGCATGAACCTTGAGCTGACGCCGGGTCTGGTTCTCGTCATCTTCGTTCCTCCACTGATTTTTGAAGCCGCCTTCCACCTCCAGCTCAAGGATCTGAGAGCAGACCTGGCGCCCATCGTCGCCATGGCCGTGCCAGGCGTAATCCTGAGCGCCGGCATCATCGCCGCCGTTCTCGTCGTCGCAGGTGTGCTGCCGCTGCCTGCCGCACTCATCTTCGGCGCACTCATCTCTTCCACGGACACCGTTGCCGTGGTCGCGACTTTCCGCTCTGTCGGCGCGCCAAAACGGCTCATGACTCTCGTCGAAGGCGAGAGCCTGTTCAATGATGGCACCGCCGTCATTCTCTTCCACATCGTGCTCGCTCTCGGCCTCGAAGGGACCCTTAATCCGGTCCAGGGCGTCATCGACTTTCTGCGCGTGTCCGGCGGCGGCCTCCTCGTCGGCGGTCTTTTCGGCTACGCCGTTGCCAAACTCATCGAACAGATCGACGACTATCTCATCGAAGTTACACTGACGACAATTCTCGCCTACGGCAGCTATATCCTTGCAGACCAACTCCAATTCAGCGGCGTGCTCGCCGTCGCTGCGGCAGGCCTCGTCAACGGCAATATCGGCCCCCGCAGTATGACCCCGTCCACCAAGATCGTGCTCTTTACCGTGTGGGAGTACATTGCTTTTCTCGCCAACTCCTTCCTCTTCATCCTGCTCGGCATCAGCGTGGAATGGGATCAGCTGCGCACTTATTTCGTTCCCTCCCTGATCGCAGTCGCCGCTGTGCTGGTGGGCCGCTTCCTCGTTGTCTATATCCTGGCAGGCGTCGTCCGTCTCTTCGAACAGAAAGTTCCCCCCTCCTTCCTCTTGGTCATGTCGTGGGGCGGACTGCGCGGCGCCATCAGTGTCGCCCTGGCTCTGAGCCTGCCCTCCGCCATCGGCGACCGTCCCCAGCTTCTGGCAATGACCTTCGCCGTTGTCCTCTTTACCATCCTCGTGCAGGCGGTCTCAATCTCCGGCCTGCTCTCCTGGCTTGGGCTGACACAGGATTCCCAACAGGCAAACGACTATGAACGCATCCAGAGCCAGCTGCTGGCAATCCGCTCAGCCTCCACTTACCTCGAGCGACTCTACGCCGAGGGCGCGCTCATTCCCATTGCCTACGCAACCGTCAAAGCGGAGCTTGCAGCCCGCGAAGAGTACGTCAGCAGCCAGATTGAGGAACTCCTGGAAGAACACCCCGAGCTGCAGGCCCAGATTATCTCACTCGCCCGCCTCGAGGTCATGCGTGCCGAGCGCTCAGCTCTTGACGCCTTCTCACGCGAAGGAATCCTGAACGAGGAGACGCTGATTGAACTGCAGGCCGAACTCGATGAAGCGATCTTCCAGGACTCATTTGGTGATCGCCGCTCCTGAGCGCTGTGGCCCGCCCGGACAGGAATCTGCATCACCTTGCAGAGGGGACAAACGTCAAAAGATTATGCGACTTTCAGTGGGTAACGAGGGTCGCAGAGGCGAAGTGGAGTTTGGCAGCTCTTAGGACCCGTTGCTATTTTGGAAGGCTTCTCAGATTTCAGATGACTGCTAAGTCCTTGCCCAAAGGTGCTCATGATTCAGCATGGCGAAAGACGTTTCTCTCTCCTCGCTTTTGGGCGGTCG
>VXOE01000027.1:0-15705 GCA_009840225.1 Caldilineaceae bacterium SB0662_bin_25
GGGGTTTTAGTTTGATAACTGTGGCATATTGGTCGGTTGCCAGCACTCGTCCGGTGGCCCGGCCCCACAAACTCTATTTTGCGGCGGGCGTTTTCGCTGCCCTCGCGCCCCCTCCATTTTACGAACCCCACGATAAGGCCGGGCCCGGCGCCTGCCCCGCCCCTCTCCAACAGCCGGTAGACAGTTTCAACCACCGCTGTCATCAATTCTCCCCCACACTGTCCCCACCCCAAATCTGGGATGGACCCGGCGATTCAGCCCTGATCCGTTTGCGCTTCCCCTGGTGTACTGGTACATTTCAAACATCGAGTCGCTGCACTGTAATCATGACGGGAAACCCTATGCGCACACCGGACGACCTGCAACGTTTCATCGACGATAACGGGATCGAAGCCCAGCTCCTGCGTGACATCGGCGATACGCCCACCGTGCCCGCCGCAGCCGCAGCCCTCGGCGTGGAGCCGGATCGCATCCTCAAAACACTCCTTTTCCTGGCCCAAAAACCCGGCGACCGGGACGCCCCCCCGGCCCCCTTCGTCGTCATCAGCCACGGCGAGCGCCGCGTCGAGAAACGCCCACTGGCAGACCATCACGGCGTGGGTATCAAGCGCATCAAGCTGGCCTCGCCCGACGTCGTGTTGCAGACGCTCGGCTACCCGGCCGGCGGCGTGCCCCCGTTCGGTCACTGCACGGCGGTGCAGGTGCTGCTGGACAGTTCAATAGCGGACCTCGAATCCGGGTTCGTCTACGCCGGCGGCGGCGACGACAGGACGATGCTGCAGTTGACGGTTGAAGAGCTGACGCGGGTCGCCCAGCCGCAGCTCATCTCCCTCAGTGCCTGAAACGCACAGGAGTCCTCTATGGCAAGGACAGGGCAGGCAGTTGTCACCGTTGGCAAAGAGTTCAGCATCGGCGAATACACCGTGCCGGACCCCGCGCCGGGCACGGTGCTGCTGCGGCAAGAGCTGGGCGGCATCTGCGGCACCGACCTTCATAACTGGCAGAAGGGGATCAAGCGGGCAACGATGCTGGGACACGAAAACGTCGGCGTGATCGACGCCCTCGGCAAAGACGTGACCACCGACTATAACGGCGCCCCCATCAGAGCGGGAGATCGTGTCGTTTTCCATCCCCGCAACACTGTCATGGCTTACGGTCACGGCGGCGCCGGTGAGCCCTTCAGCGGCGGGTTCGCTGACTACATCTACCTGTCCGACCCGGCGTCGTGCATCATCAAGTCGGAGTCGCCGCCGCAGGTGGGTGTTCTTGCCGAGCCGTTTACGATTGGCGTGCATGCCGCGTTGCGCGGCGGCGTCAAAATCGGCGACACGGTCATCGTGCAAGGCGCCGGCCCCATCGGTATGATGTGCCTGATCGCGGCCAAAATCAGCGGCGCCGGCCGCCTGATCGTCATCGGCGGTCCCGCCGGCCGCCTGCAGCTTGCCCGCAAGCTGGGCGCGCACGAGACAATCGACATCATGGCCGTGCCCGACGCCGATGAGCGCAGGGAGATGGCGTTGAACATGACGCCGGGCCGCGCCGGAGCCGAAGTGGTGATGGAGGCCGCCGGCTTTCTGCCGGCCTTCCCCGAAGGGCTGGAGCTGGTGAAGGAGGACGGCGTCTTTGTCGAGGTCGGCCACTACGTGGACGTCGGCACGATCGCGGTGAGCCCGCACCGGCACTTTCTGCGCCCAAATCTGCGGCTGGAAGGCGTTCGCGGCAGCCAATTCAATCACTTCGTGCGCGCCGTAGCGGTCATGGAGAGTGGCGGCATCGACTTCGCGGCCGTGATCAGTCACATCTTGCCCTTGGAGCGGGTGCAGGAAGGTTTCGACGCCCTCGACAGCGGCTATATGCTGGACGGAAAGACGGCTTTCAAGATAGCGGTGCGGGGGGCGTTTGGAGCCTCCTGAGCGCCCTTTTCACGCCAACCTCCGGAACGCGACCGCGTGATAGCGCATCAGTTTCCACTGCTTGTTCCCGCTGCAGTCAATGGTAGCGAGTCTGGTCCGAATTGCCCGGCCGCAAATCCTTGCGCTAAATGCAGATAGAACCCATAAGGAGATAACGATGACACGGGTAGGACTGGCAGTTTCCACCGAAGGACAACAGTTCAGCATGGGCGAATACACTGTGCCCGACCCCGCGCCGGGCACGGTTCTGCTGCGGCAGGAGCTATGCGGCATCTGCGGCACCGATATTCACAACTGGCAGAAAGGGATCGAGCCGGCAACGATGCTGGGCCACGAAAACGTCGGCATCATCGAAGCCCTGGGCAAGGGCCTGACCACCGACTTCAACGGCACTCCTGTCCGAGAAGGCGACCGGGTCGTCTTCCATCCCCGCAACAGCGGCATGATCTATGGCTACCGCCCCGCCGACGAGCCATTCAGCGGCGGTTTCGCCGACTACATCTACCTGTCCGACCCCGAGTCCTGCATGATCAAGCTGGATGCGCCGCCGCAGGTGGGCGTCCTCGCCGAACCCTTCACGGTCGGCGTGCATAGCGCGCTGCGCGGCGACGTCAAGATCGGCGACACGGTCATCGTCCAGGGGGCCGGCCCCATCGGCATGATGTGCCTGATCGCGGCCAAAATCAGCGGCGCGGGCCGCCTGATCGTCATCGGCGGTCCTGCCGGCCGCCTGGAGCTCGCCCGCAAACTGGGCGCACACGAGACGCTCGACATCATGGCCGTCCCCGACGCCGACGAGCGCCGCGAGATGGCGCTGGGAATGACACCCGGCCGCGCCGGCGCCGACGTGGTCATCGAGGCCGCTGGCTTCCTGCCGGCCTTCCCCGAAGGGCTGGAGCTTGTCAAAGAAGACGGCGTCTTCGTCGAGGTCGGCCACTTCGTCGACGTCGGCACGATCGAGGTAAACCCGCACCGCCACTTCCTCCGCCCCAACCTGCGCCTCGAAGGCGTCTGGGGCAGCCGCTACCACCACTTCACACGCGCCGTAGCTGTCCTGCAGAGCAGTGACGTCGACTTCAGCGCCGTCATCAGCCACGTCCTCCCCCTCGAGCGCGTCGCCGAAGGCTTCGACGCTCTCGACGGCGGCTACGAGCTCGACGGCAAGACAGCCTTCAAGATCGCGGTCCGGGGTTCGTTCGGCGTGGACGCGGGTTGAGGGGGATTCTGTCCTCGGCGTATAGTTTTCGCCCATCTATCCCGAGCAGTTTCCGCAACTGCACTCATACCGCGAGATCTTCGCCGATTGCGAAAAGGTTGAACTCGACAGCGAAACGAGAGGGAAGACGCCTTCGAAACCAATTGACAACGGTAATTCGCCCCCGGGTCTCTCAGGCTCGGGGGTTTCCTGTTCTCCGTCCAATTTCCCGGTTTCGTAAAAGTTTTGTACAATAAGATTGGTTCCTCGCATCATTTCCTTCTGAAGTTTCAGATATTTTGACTCGGTCCGTCCATTCAGCAAGCAGGAGGGATATCGTGAAGTCATCTTTCAGAGTCCTGATTGTCATCCTTGCTGTGTGTGCCTTGATCGCTGGGCTGAGAGGCCCTGCGGCCCATGCATCGTCACCTACTGCTCCGGCCAAGGATGCAGAGAGGGACGCGTTGGTGGCGCTCTACCAGGATACCGACGGCGACAACTGGACGAACAACAGGAACTGGCTCTCCAATGCGTCGCTCGATTCCTGGCACGGCGTCACAACCGACCGAAACGGCCGCGTCGTTGAACTGGATCTGTCGGAAAACGAGCTGAACGGCACGATTCCATCCGAGTTGGGCAACCTTACTTATTTGGAAGATTTGGACCTTTCACATAATCAGTTGAGCGGCACAATTCCGTCAGAGTTGGGTAACCTCACCAACCTGGAAGCGCTATCCCTATACGCCAATCGGTTGAGCGGTGTGATTCCGCCAGAATTAGGTAACCTCACCAACCTGGAAGCGCTGGCTCTGTTTGAAAACAATTTGCGAGGGACGGTTCCGCTGGAATTGGCAGAACTCAAGAAACTGAGTCTGTTGATACTTTCGGAGAATCAGTTGAGCGGTTCGATTCCATCAGAATTCAGCAGACTCACCAACCTTGTATGGCTGTACCTCTCCGACAACCGACTCAGCGGGACGATACCGTCAGAATTGGGCGACCTCCCTAATCTGGAAAGATTGGTCCTTTGGGGAAACCAGTTGAGTGGAAGTATCCCATCAGACCTGGGGAATCTCACGAATCTGACGAGGCTTCAACTGGGAGGCAACAAGCTGAGCGGAACGATCCCGTCAGAACTGGGCAACCTCATTAACTTGGAAGGCTTGACCCTCTGGGGTAATGAACTGAGCGGAATTGTTCCGCCAGACTTGGAAAACCTTTCTGGACTCACACAGCTATACCTTGCAGACAACCAATTAAGTGGATGCCTGCCCGAGATCTGGCGTGATATTGAAGACAGTGATCTGGACGATGTCGGTTTGCAGTTCTGTTCGGATAGAGACGTACTGATCACGCTTTACGAAGCCACAGACGGTGACAACTGGCTCGAAAACGACAACTGGCTGAGCAGCAGGCCAATTGGCGAGTGGTTCGGGGTCACTGTGGACGACAGCGGTCGCGTAATCGGACTGTATCTCTCCGAAAATGAGCTGAGTGGCACGATTCCGCCAGATTTGGGTTACCTTACCAAACTTGAAGAGCTGGACCTCGCAAAAAACCAGTTGCGCAGGACGATTCCACCAGAACTGGGAAACCTTTCAAAATTAACACTATTGTATCTCTACTCGAATCAGCTGAGTGGTTCGATTCCGGTAGAATTGAGCAATTCCTCCAAACTGGAGCAGCTTGTCCTATCGTGGAACCGCTTGGACGGAATGATTCCGCTGGAACTGAGTGAGCTCCCCGAATTAGAGATGCTTGTTCTTTCAGGGAATCGGTTGAGCGGAACCATTCCCTCAGAATTGGGTAACCTGACCAAACTGAAAGGTTTGGCCCTTCATATCAACCGCCTGATCGGTAAAATCCCGGCGGAACTGAACCAACTCTCTGGCCTGGAATGGCTTTACCTTGCTGATAACCGTCTAACAGGATGTGTACCGGGGGTATGGCAGCGTGTTAGGGAAAATGATCTCGACGACGTAGACTTGCCAATTTGTACAGACGAAGACGTATTGATCGCGCTCTACCAAGCCACTGACGGCGACAACTGGGTGAGCAACCAGTACTGGCTGAGCAACAGGCCAATCGGGACCTGGTATGGTGTCATCACAGATGAGAACGACCGTGTAATTGAACTGGACCTCTCGGAAAATGAATTGAACGGTACGATTCCATCAGATTTAGGCCACCTTACCTATCTGGAATATTTGGACCTTTCGGAGAACCAGTTGAGCGGAACGATTCCGTCAGCACTAAGTGTTCTTTCCAATTTGATTGAGTTGAGTCTATGGAGTAACGAACTGACTGGGCCAATTCCTCCTGAACTAGGCAGGCTTGCCAGCCTCGAAATGCTGCACTTGGGGAACAACGAGTTGAGCGGAACGATCCCGCCTGAATTGGGAAAATTAGCCAATCTGGGAGAGTTAGGCCTCTACTCAAATAATCTGACGGGGGAAATCCCTGCCAAACTGGGCGATCTGACCAACCTGGAATGGCTAAGTCTTTTCGAGAACCGATTGAGTGGACCAATTCCGTCAACACTAGACAAACTTACAGATCTGACAGCGTTGTATCTTGGGAACAACGAACTGAGCGGGACCATTCCGTCAGAACTTGGCAATCTAAGTAACCTTGAAAACCTGTTTCTCCACTCGAATCAATTGAGTGGGGCAATTCCCTCAGAGTTGGGCAACCTCGCGAAACTGGCAATGCTGAGCCTCTGGGGCAACCGGTTAACAGGGTCTGTGCCATGGGAGTTGGGCAACCTCACACAACTGACCGGGCTAGGCCTCGCAGACAACAACCTGAGTGGGGATATCCCACCAGAATTGGGTAAACTCGCTAAGCTCGAGCAGCTCTATCTTGCTGGTAACCGCTTGGAAGGGTGTGTTCCTGCCATTTGGGAAAACGTTGAAGGCAATGACTTCGAGGATCTTGAGTTGCCTTTCTGCTTCGCCACAGCTTCGACAACTTCGACATCTGCGGCAACCACAGAGCAGGTCTCTTCATCTCGAATCTTCGAAATGGTCTCGCCCGCAATCGCCTTTATTCATACGGGTGCCAGTACCGGCAGCGGCGTGCTCGTCGAAGGGGGATACGTAGTGACGAACGCCCATGTGGTCTGGCCGTTCAACGCAGTAGTCGTCGTGTTCCCGGACGGTTCCGTTTACAGGGAAGTTCCAGTAGTAGGCTGGGACCTGTTGGTGGACTTAGCAGTTCTTGGCCCAGTTCCTACCCAAGTGGAACCCGTGCCTATGCTTGACGGAGAGAACATATCGATTGGCTCTGAAGTGTACCTGATTGGCTACCCGGGCGAAGTCGAAGCCTATCCGAAAACGACGATGACTCGGGGCATCCTGTCGCGTTTGCGAGAGTGGGAGTCGGTTGGGATCACTTTTTTCCAAACCGATGCAGCGATTACCGGGGGACAAAGTGGCGGCGCGCTCGTATCCGATATGGGTGAAGTAATCGGCATTAGCGGTTTTTCGTTCCGTAAGGAGTTCGGACTTGCCGCCTCGTCCGCCGACCTCCTGCCACGTGTCCGCCAACTGATCGCAGGTCGTGATCCTTCCGGCCTTGGAAAGAGAGAACTCAATATGGACGGCGGTTCTCCCCGTCACAGACTGACGTCGCAAAACTATGGTGATGCCTATATCATCAATGAACCAGCTGGAACTGCAATCGAAATCAGGTTTGTTGGCGCAGAAGATGTCAGTTTCCAAATTCTTGACAAATATGGCAACAAACACGCAGATTCTGAAACCAGTTCACTTTCCTTTGTCACAAGAAGCCATGGGCCACTCTTCCTGATCCCGTCGCACGTTTCCGATGAGATTACCTTGGAAGCGAATCACCGTCTTGTTCATTTCGATGAACCAGACCGAGGCAGGCGGATCCAAGTTGGAGAGATCCTCCACGGTAACATCGACTTCCCAACCAATGTTGATTACTTTTTCCTTTACCTGGAGAGAAATGAGACAGTTGAGATTGTGGCGCGATCAATCTTGGCCGACACCCAGCTTACTGTATGGGGTTATCAGGAGGAGACGTTAGGGGTTTGGATAAGAGATCAGAACAGCGGTGGAGGCCTGTTCGGGGGTGACGCAAAAATTGTCTTCCAAGCGCCCTTTACTGGGGAGTACTATGTAGACGTCGAAAACGTACACTCAAGTTGGCACGCGCCGGCTGGGTACCTTGTCTCTGTAGACCAAGCCCGCGCCACAGCTACCCTGACGCCCCTGAGGCCTTGGCTGACGATAAATACTCGCATAAACGTACGAGAAGGCCCAGGCACCAATTATGCTATCCTGGGAACAGCCCCGCCTGGCGAACGATTCGTTATCACCGGCAAGAGCCCCGGTGCTGGCGACTGGTGGCAGATTGACATTGGGGATCGGACAGGATGGGTTTACGGACCGCTGGTAACCGCAACCAATGCTCAAAACGTACAGGTGGTTACGCCCCGGGATCGGTAACAGACCCATCGGCGCCCATCCCTGTAGACTCTGCGACTATCGCTCTCTTGACTTCCTGCGTGGAAAGTCAACGGGCTACACGCCTGCTGCCCTACGCGTAACAAGCGCATATACCCCCTTAACAATCCGCTTCCCCGTCGCAAACTCCAGTGGCTCAGACATCTCAGCGCCGGGCAGATAACGAGCATCAGCCGCCAACTGGTCCAGCGAGGCAGCCTCAATCTGCTTGAGCGTATCCGTATCGTAAAACCGCACCGACTCCGCCCCGACCCGCCACTGCCCGCCCGCGGACAGAACGGCGGCCATGTCCTCGTGATCGTATGGCCACTCCCACGTAGTCCGGCCCTGCACGCTGCGAAGGGGTGAAGTACGCGTAAACAGGTCCGGCACACCGGACACAATCAGCAGCGGCGCACCCGCTTTCAGCGCCCTGTGCAGCCGTGCCAAACCTATCCGCAGTTCGATCGGGTCCATGCACAGCAGCGAAAAGAAGCAGCAGGCCCCGTCAAAGGCGTCCGTTTCCTCCAGCTCCACCAGTGCCAGTTGACGAAAGTCCTGCCCCGGCACAGCCTGCCGGGCCTCGGCGATCATCTGCGCTGACGGGTCAATGCCTGTCACGCGCTGTCCCGCGTCCGCCAGCGCGGCCGCAATCGGTCTCCCGTGCCCGCAGCCGACCTCCACCACGCGACCACCCGCGGGTAACATCCCCAACCAGCCCTCAAACGCCTCCCGGAAAAACGGTTCGGCCAGATAGTCATGGCTGTAGTCGCTGCCGAGCGCATCATAGGCCGCCGCGTTGACGCGGCTGCTGAAACTGTTCACCTCTAGGACGGACGCCGCCGCTCCACCGGTCAGAGCACCGTCGGCCCCCCAGTATTCCAGCGCCTGCCGCAGCTCCTGGTCGAACACCTCGCCGAAACGCAGAAGCTCCTCCCCACCGATCCGGTCTAGGGCAAAAGTGATGGCTGAACCGTCCCGTGGCCCACCGTCGGTCAGCCCGCTGACGGTGAGTTGCAGCGTCAGCTGATAAGTCGGGTTGCCCTGCGCGTCGGCGTCCCCGGCACGCGCCATCAGCAACGCCGGCGGGCAACCGCTGCGCCAGGCAGCGTAAGGGGTCTCGCCGCTAAGCAGCTGTTCGATCGGTTCGGCTAAGCGCCAACCGTCAACCTGCAGAATGTGACGCAGATAGGTCAGCGGCGCGCCCTCAAGCCCATAGCTGATTTCCACCCAGACCGCGTCGCGCGCAGCACACTCAGTTTCCCCCAGCACCAGGCGCACGTGCTGACTGACCGCTGTCGGCGCCCAGGGGCGGACCATGAGCGCGAGAACAGCGTCAGAACCATCCGCGTCCGTAGGGGTCTGCTGGCGAACGTGGGCCATCGGTCGCGGTCAGAGGACCGAAGTCAGTTGCTCGCGGCGGGATAGTCGCTGACCCACCGCAGCAGCGTCGCCGCATCTCGCAGGAAAGCCTCCGGCGCGTCGTCCTCAACGAACTCCAGCAGCGCATAACGCGTGCGCTCGGGATTCCCCGCCTGCGCCAGATAGTCCCGCCACAGATTCTCGCCCTCTGCCAGGGGACGGCGCTCACCCGTCTGCAGATGCCAGTGGAAGACATGCAGATGCTCCAGCCACGGCCGCACCATCTCTATTCCGGCGAGGTTGTCAGCGCGCGCGGCGAAGCGGGGCGGCTGCCACAGCGAGCGCACATTGGCATGGTCTACGCTCTGCAGGAGACGCACGGCAGCCGCGTTCGTGTCGGTGAGCGTATTGCCGTGGAACTCGTAGACGATGCCGATCTCCTCGGCCTGGGCCAGGTCGGCGATGCGGCGGCTGTCCTCTACCACCGTCTGAAAGTAGGCCTCGTCCGCCTCGTCACTGCCCTGGTTTCCGGGCCATACGCGAATCTGCGGCGCGCCCAGCGCAACCGCCGAGGCCAGCACCGCTTCGAACGGCCCCGTCTCAAGATGCCCGACGCGGTAGTAGGAGCCATACGCCGCCGCGTCCAGACCGGCGTCAGCGCCCATGCGGGCGACCGTACGCGCCTGCGCCTCATCCCCGTGCGGAACATGAATATCCCCGCCCCACTCAACCGCGGCCAGACCGGCCTGCGTCACCAGGGCGATGATCTCCTCCACAGAGAGTTGGCGAAAAGTTATGGAGACGAGTCCGGGCAAAAACATAGGTGATCCTGTCGGGGACGGAGACTGCGCGGGCAAAATGATCGGGCGGCCAGAAGATGGTCCGCATCAGGCCAGCAGCGGCAGCATCTCCTGCGTGACCTCGTATTCCATGCGTTCACCCGCCAGGTAGCGGGCCAGCTCGGTCACCATCGTGCGGCCCATTAGCAGACATTCGGTGTTGTGCGCACCGGCAATATGGGGAGTGAGAAGCACGTTGGCCAGGCTGTAGAGAGGCGACCCCGCCGCAGGCGGTTCCGGGTGGGTGACATCCAGCAAGGCATACAAATCCGGCCGCTGCTGCAGCACCGCGATCATCTCCGGCTCGTTCACGACCGCCCCGCGCGCCGTGTTGATAAACGCCGCGCCCTCTTTCATCGAGGCCAGGTGCGCGCCCGTAATCATGCCGACCGTCTCCGGCAGCCACGGCGTATGCAGCGAGACCACGTCACAGCTCCTGAACAGCTCCTCCAACCCGACCGGCTCCACGCCCAACTCCGCGGCCAAAACCGGCGTCAGGAAGGGGTCGTAAGCCAGAACGCGCACCGCCGGCAGCGTCTCCTGCAGCAGGCGCGCAACCCGAAGCCCGACCTGGCCCAGCGAGATCAGGCCGACGACGCCGGTGTACAGGCCTGGCAGCGGCTCCTTATCAAACGAACTGTAGGTTCCCTCTTGACGCAGCTTGTTGGCGAAATGCCAGACGCGTTTCAGGCTTAGGATAATCTGCGCCAGCGTGTACGGCGCCACAAATTCGGCATTAGCGCCATAACCGCTGGTCAGGCGCACGCCCCGCTCCCACAGCGCATCGGTCACAAAGTAGCGGACCGTGCCCGCAGCGTAAAAGATCGCCTCCAGATTGGGCGCCGCGTCGAGAAAATCCTCATCCACCCGCGCCATGCCCCAGCCGGAAAAGATCAGCGAGACATCCGCCAGCGCCGAAGCGTCCCCCGCGACCGTCTCAGGCGTCTGCAACGCCCCAACGATCTCAACCTGCGCCTCAATATCCCGCCGCGTGTCTCCCCCGTAAATGCGGGCAAAGGCACTCTCCCCCAGCAGGTACAGCCCTTTCGGCTTCTCCGTACTCATCGTAACCCCACTCCAAGAGCCGCAGTCACTAAAAACTAAAAACTGACTACTAAAAACTAACCCGCCATCCACTCACGCAGAACCCGCGCATGCTGGGGAATGGCGATCTCCGGCTCCTCGACCTCGGGGTGCCACGCCTTCTCCCACTCGGCGCAGATATAGCCGTCGTAGCCCTTCGCAGCCAGCAGGTGTAGGATCTCCCGGCAAGGCACCTCGCCCTCGCCCATCAGCTTCAACTCCCAGCTGCCGTCCTCCCTTCGCCGGGCGTCTTTCATATGGACATGCGCCAGGCGTGAACCGATGTAGTTCCACGTATCCTCGGTCGATTCGCCCATTCGGAAGGGATGATGCACGTCCCAGACCGCCTTGACCCACGGCGAATCGACCTGGTTCAGTACGCCCGCCACCTCCTGCCCGCGGCAGAAAGCGTCATGGGTTTCCAGGCAGATGGTGACGCCGTGCCGTTCAGCGTCCGGCGCGGCCTCCGCCAGGCTGGCAGCGACGAGATCGATCACGTCCTCCATCGTCTGGCCCTCGGACGGGCCGCCGCCGAAAGTGCGCATGATCGGCACCTCCAGGTCGCTGGCCAGCGCCAGGTAGCCGCGCAGGTCGGCCAGATGCTTGGCGCGGTCGTCCGCGTCCGGCGACGAGAAGCGCGTGGACGCGCCGATGCCAGCGATAACCAGCCCGTGCTCCTTCATCAGGCTGCGGATAGCGGCGCGGCGCTCAGCCGGCAGGTCCGGCGGAATTACCTGGCCGTCCAGAATACGGACTTCCAGCCCGGCGTAACCGTCGGCGACCGCCTGCTCCGCGGCCCGTTCCAATGACCAGCCCGGCGAGCCAAGTGTACTGAATACGAGAGGGTAGGGATATGGCAAGGGTGTGATCCTTTCAGGTGTTATACGTCAAAATTAAACTGAATCTCTCATCCTACGGAAAAACGCCACCTCGCGCACGAAGGTCTCGAACCAGTCCGCGCCTTCCTCAATGTCATACTCGCAGTGAATCGACAGGAAACCGTCATACCCGATCCGCCGCAGCTCACCGAATACGGCCGTCCAGTCGACGATCCCATCACCGGCATCCACCCAGCGCGGTTTGGCCGCGCCGTGCCCGTTCTTCTCAACACGCTCGACGAGGACATCCTTCAGCGAGAGGATACTCAGATGCTCGCGCGCCATCGCCAGGCCGAAGTCGAACGGTTCGCCGTCCACTGCAAAGTGACCGGGGTCCAGATACGCGCCCAAATAGGCGGGGTCGAAGTCGCGCAGCAGGTGCATTAGAGCCGCCGCGTTAAGGCCCATGCAGTAAGCGGAGTGCGTATGATAGCAGATCTTGACGTTGTAGATACTGGCCAGTTTTTCCCAGGAAGCAAAAGCCCGCCGCACATTCTCCACCTGCTCCCAGTAGTCCATCGTCTGCGGCTCGAACCTGAAATAGCCCAGCTTCAGCAGCCGCACGTCCGCGCTGTCCATCGCCGCCAGCAGCGGCTCCGCTAGGGGGTGGTCGGCCGTCAGCAGATCGAAATTGCCCGTGACCATGCCGATCTGCAGGCCTGCCTCCTCCATCTGCGCCTGCGCCTGCGGCAGCGCCTCAGCCGCGTTGTCCGGGTTGACCGGATGACCGGGCCGCACCGCCAGGTCGTAGCCGTCGTAGCCGTGCTGCTGCGCCAGTTCAATCAACTCGGCAATACTCTTTTCCTGGAGCATCTTGCTGAAAACGATCAGTTTCATGCGTTACACTCTCCCCTGACTACTGACTACTGCCGTCTCACAACCGGTGCATATGAAATCCGCCGTCAACGTCCAGCACCGCGCCGGTCGAAAAGGGAAACAGCCCCTCCGCCAGTGCCGCCACCGCTTTTCCCACGTCCTCCGGCTGCCCCCAACGGCGTATCGGCGTCAGGCCGTCGCCGATCAGCTTGTCGTACTTCTCCTTCACCGTGCTCGTCATGTCCGTCTCGACGATCCCGGGCCGCACCTCGACGACGTTGATGCCGCTCTCCGCCAGCCGGTCCGCGAACAGCAGCGTCATCATGCCGACACCGGCCTTGGAGATGCAGTACTCGCCGCGCGCCGGGCTGCTGGTATAAGCGCTGATCGAACCAATATTGATGATCTGCGGCGCGACTCCATCGGCCTCCGCCGGCCCGGCTTCCAACTGCTCCAGCATCGTCCGCGCCACCAGCTGGCTGAGAAAAAACGGCCCCTTCAGATTGACGTTCATCACCTCGTCGTAGGACTCTTCCGTCGTCTCCAGAATGTCCATACGTGTGCGCGGCCCCATGCCGGCGTTGTTCACCAGCAGATCGATACGGCCGAACTCGTCCAGCGCCGCCTGCACCAGCCGCGCCCTGTCCGCCGCCGAGCCGATATCAGCCTGCACCACCAGCGCATCGCCGCCCGCCTCGCGGACCATCCCAGCGGTCTCATTCGCCGTCGCCGCATTGCCGCGATAGTTGATAACCAGCGACCACCCTCTCTCCGCCAGCGCCAGCGCAATGCCCCGTCCAATCCCCCGTCCCGCACCGGTCACCAATGCCACTTTGCCCATCACACCACCCTTCCACTCCACAGTCTCCAGCCCAAAACGAACGGCCGCCCTCCACTGGGGTTACTAAAAACTAACTACTAAAAACTAGAAACTGCCCTACTCCACTCCCAGCACCTTACACACCGCCTCCAGGAAAAAGTAGTCCCCCCACATCACACTCTCATTCACGCCCAGCCCCAGCCGCTCGTGATACATGCCCTGCTTGAGCACGCCCTCCCAGCCCTCATCGTCGAAGGCCACAAACTCCGGCTCGGTCAGCGTATCCATGATCTGCAGCGCGTAGTCGTTATACTGCTTGCCCAGAGTCGGATCGCCCACCAGCTGCGAAAGCTGAATCAGACCGCTGGCCGCGATGGCCGCGGCCGAACTCTCGTGCGGATTCTGCGGCTCCGCCTCCATCCAGTCGTTCTGCGGCACACCGTGGTCCGGCGTGTTTTCCATGTAGAACCAGGCGTTGTCCTGGCTTGTCTTGAGGAAGCGCGCATCCCCCGTCAGCCCGTAAACCGTGCCGAACCCGTAGAGCGACCAGCCCAACCCCCGCGCCCACGAGGAGTCGTCGCGCCAGCCCTGGTGCGTCGTCTGCCGCAGGAACTCGCCCGTCTCCAGGTCGAAAATGCCCTCGTGCGACGTGCTGCCGTCGCCCCGCACCAGGTAGCGCCGCGTGGTCAGGCAGTGGCGGTAGGCCGTCTCCCACAGCTCCTCATCATCGGTCTCCTGCGCCGCATAGAAGATGATCGGCACGTTCATCATAATGTCGATGAAAAGGCTCTCGTCGGAGACAAAGGAGCGCAGGTATTCGCCCTTCTCCTTGAACCGCTTGGCCAGCGTCTGACCGGCCTCGATGACCACCGCGTTCTTGTCCTCCTCGCCGGTCAGGTCATACCAGCGCTTCCAGGTAGAGAAGAACAGGAAGCCGAGATCATGGACGTTGCGGTCGGTCTTGCGGTGTTCCAGCAGGCGCGAGTAATGCTCGGCCTTCTCGCGAAAATACTCGTCGCCCGTGGCCTGGTAGACAAGCCACAGCTGTCCGCCCAGGAAGCCTTCGCACCAGTTCGTCCACGCCTCGCCGCTGTGCATCCACTTCCCGTTCTGCGTGTACATCGGGAAATGGTCCGGGTGCGCCTCCACCAGGTGGCGCAGCTGCCCGGCCGCGAAATCGACGGTCCTTTCACACTTGGATTGCAGATTATCAAGGTCAATCATCGGGTTTGGGTCTCCCAAGCTCGTTTACATGTATTACATTTCGGCGGACAGGACTTCCATATCACCGTCAATGCGTGCTCAGTTCACTCTCAGTTCTCCACAGCCCCTGCGGCACTCATCACCTTCCGCAGCGACTCCACCGCGTACGCCATGCCGTCCGGGCCGCTGAAACCGCTGCTGTGCGCGGCGATCGCCAGGTGCGGCTCCAGCGCCAGCATCCCCTGATACCCGCTGCTGATCAGCCGGTCCAGCAGCTCGGGGATCTGCCCATCGCCTTCCCCCGCGGCCTTCACGCCGCCCTCCAGCTTGCAGTCCTTAATGTGCACATAGCCCACCCGGCCGCCGATCACAGGCCAGCCCCGCTCCGTGATCCGCTCCTCGCCCACCTGCACGAAGTTGGCCGGGTCCCACAGAAACACCAGATGCGGGCTGTCAATGGCGTTGACCAGCTTGACGCAGCGCTCCAGCGTATCGCCGACGATACCCTTCTCGTTTTCCAGCAGCAGCGTCACGCCCTCCTCCGCCGCGACCTCCGTCAGCCGCCGCAGCCGGTCGATGGCCGTCTCCACGAAGCTGTCGTAATCGTCGCTGCCCTCGGGCGGGTGAAACGAAAAGATGCGAATATTGCTGGTGCCCAGCTGGCGGGCGATCTCGCTCAGACGGCGCAAATTCTGCACCTCCGTCTCGATCGGCGCCTCGATCGGGCTCTTCCCCACCGGGCTGCCGATCGCGCTGATCGTCACCCCGTGGTCGTCGCACAGCGCCCGCACCTTCGCGACCCGCCCGTCCGACATATGCAGCACATTCTCCCCCCACGCCGCCCGCAGCTCCAGGCAGAAAATCTTCAGCTCATTGAGCGTCTCCAGCTGTGACTCCAAATCGTCCGCGATCTCATCGCCAAAAGCGCTGATAGTAAAGGATGCAGTTGTCATATCTCAATATCTCTCCGAATGAGGCCATCCATCATGTCAATATGCGACTCAAAATGAGGCGAGAAAACTCATCTCTCCTCACTCCTCTTCACTCTCTCCTCGCATTTTTGGGCGGTCGGGGGGGGGGGGGGGGGGGGGGGCGGGGGGGGGGGGGGGGGGGGGGGGCGGGGG
>VXOE01000027.1:15715-31845 GCA_009840225.1 Caldilineaceae bacterium SB0662_bin_25
ATAATTTTCTCTACATTTAACCTCACCATCCCCCACCCTTTAATTTTTTTTTTTTTTTTTTGGGGGGGGCCGCCCCCCCCGCCCCGCCGTGGGGGGGGGGCCCCCCCCCCCCCCCACGCCCCCCCTAAAACATGCCTCACCGCCCATACGCCGTCAATCCACCAAGTGCCCCAGCGACCGGTGCAAGACCCCCGCGCGCGCTTCCTATCTCCCTACGTCGTTCCCCAGGTGTTCACTAAAAACTAACTACTAAAAACTAGAAACTATCCTCATACACCGCCAATATCGCCGCCAAACTCCGCCTCCCCTCACTCCCGTCAATCACCGGGTCCTCCCCGCGGCCGATGCCGGCGATGAAATCCTTGAGAATGGCGATATGGCCGCTGGTCGAGATGCCGCGCGGGTCGCCCGCCATGCCCGGGTCCACCTGCTCCGTCGCCACCGGCCACGGCTCGACCGTCCCTTTGCTCTCGTCGGCCAGCCCCCAGCGCAGAACTGACTCCCCCTCGATCTGGATGCCGCCGTTCGTCCCGTAGACCTCCAACCTGTGCGGGAATCCCGGCTCCGTAGCCACGGTGGCCGTGATCGTCGCCACCGCGCCGTTGCCAAAGCGCAGCACCGCGCCCGCCGTGTCCTCGATCTCCACCGAGCGATGCCGCGAATCGGCGAACGCATGCACCTCAACCGGGTTGCCCAGGAACCAGAGCAGCAGATCGACAATGTGAATGCCCTGGTTCATCAGCACACCCCCGCCGTCCATCTCCCACGTACCCCGCCACTCCGCCTGGGCGTAGTAGGGCTCATCGCGGTAATAGGGCATCGTCACCACGCCCAACGTGATTTCGCCCAGGTCGCCGCCGTGAATGGCGTCGTGGACGCGGCGGAAGAGCGGCTCCGCCCGGCGCTGCAGACAGACGCCCAGCTGCACGTCGTTCTCCCGGCAGGCCGCGATCATCGCATCGGCGTCGGCCAGCGAGAGCGCCATCGGCTTTTCCACCAGCACGTGCTTGCCGCTCGACGCGGCCGCGATCGCCTGTTGCGCGTGATGACCGCTCGGCGTGCAGATGCAGACTGCATCGACCTCCGGGTCCGCCAGCAGGTCGTCATACGCGCGGGCCGGTGCGCCGAAACGCTGCGAAATCTCCTCGTAGCGGGCCGGGTTGTAGTGGCCCACCCCCACCAGGCGCGCGCCCAGATCGGCGCATTCCTGGATCGCATTCAGATGGTACTCCGCCACCATCCCCGCGCCGAGGATGGCAAAACCAAGTTCGTTTTGTGTCATTTTGTTTCGTCCCACATGCGGCGCAGATACTCTCCGGCAGGGCCTGCCTGCGCGGCCAGGTCATCCCAACGGCACTCGATCGAAATGCGTCCGCTGTAGCCGCCCTCATGCAGGCGGCGGAAAAACTCCTCATACGGATAACTGCCTTCACCCGGCGCAACGCGATGCGTGTCCGCGACATGCACGTGCTCGATCCATGCGGCGCAGGTGGTGATGTTTTCCAGCGGTTCGTCGTCCTCCATCATATGGTACAGATCGGCCAGCAGGCGCACCCGCAGATGAGCGGTCTCCCGCGCCAGCTCCATGCCTTCGGCGACGCTGGTGATAATGTTCGAATCGCGCGAATTCAGCGGCTCGATGACGATGGTCACACCATTGCGCACGGCTACGTTCCCGGCCAGCCGCAGGAAGCGCACCAGCTGCATGAACGCCTCCTCCTTGTCGAACCCGTCCGGCACATTGCGCGCGCCGCCGCTGCCAAAGACGATCTTCTCGCCGCCCACCGCGGCCACACGGCCTATGGCGGCCTCCAGATAGCTCTCCACCTGCTCCCCATTTACATTCGGCCCCGTGACAGGTACCTCCGCGGGCACAAAGACGTTGAAGACCGGCGTCGGCAGCGGCGCGCTGTCGAAAGGCGCCCGGATCGCGTCGAAATCCGGGTCCAGCGGCGACAGCGATCGCACCGTCGGCTCCACAAAATCGAAGCCGGCCGCACGCGCGATGCCCGCGTCGGCAATCGGTAGACAGATTCCAAATTGCATGGGTGGTGTACTCCAGGGGGCGGCAAGAAATTGAATTTTTTTGCTGCATGACACAGCATGAATAGTATTTTATAATAGGATTCTCACAGGCGCTATATTTTCCGGGGTTCATTGGCTTTGAAATCTCGTTTCGGATGCGGGCGGCCCACCGCCACTGCGAGCTCGCTCAAAACCTTTGAAGACTTCAATCAGATCCCGCTGCGCATCTTCCCTTCCGAACTCTACCTGGGAAACTACCCCAGCGCCTGGAACAGCGTCCCCTTTGGCCGCTACTTTATCAACACCGCCATCATCGTCTCACTCTCCGTCGTCGGCGAGCTGATCAGCGCCTCCATCGTCGGCTTCGGCTTCTCCCGCCTCAAGTTCTGGGGCCGCAACTTCCTCTTCATGGTCCTCCTCAGCACCATGATGCTCCCCTTCTGGGTCGTCATTATTCCCCGCTTCCTGCTCTATAGAGATATCGGCTGGGTCGGCACCTGGCTGCCCCTCATCGTGCCCAGCTACTTCGCCAACCCCGTCTACGTCTTTCTCATGCGCCAGTTTTTCATGACCCTGCCGGCCGAGCTGGACGACGCCGCCAAAATCGATGGCTGCAACGAGCTCGGCATCTACTGGCGCATCCTCCTGCCCCTGACCAAGCCGGTACTGGCCACCATCGCCATCTTCTCCTTCATCAACGTGTGGACCGACTTCGTCAAACAGGTCATCTATCTCAGCCAGGACAGCACCTACACCGTCGCCATCGGCCTCGCCTTCCTGCGCTGGCAGATCGCCCAGGGCGACCCCGTGCCCGGACTGCTGATGGCCGCAACCGTCTTCACATCTCTGCCCATGATCGCGATCTTCTTTGTCGGCCAGAAATGTATGGTGCGCGGCATCGCGCTCACGGGACGCACCGGCACATGATCGATAACAGATACCTGCTTCTGGATACCGCCCTCTGGGCGCAAGCCAATCATCTGACTGTGACGCCGGGGCAGGCGCGCAAAGCAGGCCAAAACCCTCTCTTCGGCGAAGACCTGCCCTGGGAAGTCCGCCACGACAACCTCTACCCCAACGTGATCTTCGACCCGACCGACAACCTCTACAAGTGCTGGTACAACCCCTTCATCATCGACGCGGCCACATCCGATACCCCACCCGCACAACGCGAACGCGGCGCCTATCGCGCTGCCCTTGACCGCGCAAGAGCCGCCGAACACGTCAGGAAGCACCGCGAGATGGGCGTCTGTTACGCCGTCTCCACCGACGGCATCCGCTGGGACAGGCCCGAGCTCGACCTGATCGAGTTCAACGGCTCCACCCGCAACAACCTCGTCATGCGCGACGTGCACGGCGTCGGCGTCACCCTCGACCCCCATGATCCCGAACCGGACGGCAGGTTCAAGGCCTTCATGGAGGGCGGCACAGCCAGTTCGCCCGACGGCCTGCACTGGTCCCCCATCCAGCCCTGCCCCGAGATCGACGCCCGCTGGGATACCCACAACAATCTCTTCTGGGACGAACGCCTCGGCAAGTATGTCGGCATCACCCGCCTCTTTGACGGACGCCAGCGCACCGTCGGCCGCACCGAGAGCGAGGACTTCAAGACCTGGACGCGCGCGGTCGAGGTCCTCCGCGCCCTGCCCGACGAGCCGGACCGCCAGACCTACGCCCTGATCGCCTTTCCCTGCGCCCAGATCTATCTTGGCCTGTTAATGATGTTCGATACCGCGACCGACCTTGTCGACTGTGAGCTGGCCTGGAGCCGTGACACCGTGCAATGGGAGCGCGTCTCACCGGGAACGCCCCTCATCGAACGCGGCGAGGAGGGCAGCTTCGACTGGGGCTGCATCTACGCGGCGGCCTACCCGTTCCTCAAGGACGGGCGCCTGCAACTCTATTACGGCGGCAGCGACGGTCCCCACACCGACTGGCGCTCAGCCTATCTGGGGCTGGCGACCCTGCGCCCGGACGGATTCGCCGGGCTGATGCCGGTCAGTAAGACACAGACCGCCACGCTCGTCACGCAGCCCGTACGGTGCAGCGGGCGTCAACTCCACCTCAGCGCCGACGCCGACAGCGGCCAGGTCAGAGCGGCGCTGGCCGCTGTCGATGGCAAGGGCCTCGCCGATTCGATTCCGGTCCAGGCCGATGTCACCGATCAGCCCCTGCAATGGCGCGATGGTCAGGACTTGACCGCGCTGGTGGACCGGGAAATCCAGTTAATCTTCGAACTGCAGGACGCGACGCTCTATTCCTTCTCTTTCAGCGATTAACCCCTTGTCTGTATAGCGGGCCGCCTGCCGCCCGCGCCATCCCGCGAGATGCACGCCGCCTTCAGCGGGTGAATCTCGCAACACCGCCACCGAACATAAGGAGAAACACATGGGAACGAGAATGGAAGGCAAGGTCGCCATCATCACCGGCGCAACATTGGGCCTTGGCAAAGCCGGCGCGCTGGCGTTCGCCCGCGAAGGCGCCTCCGTCGTCATCTGCGACCGCGGCCGAACGCCGGAGAACTCGCAAAAGGTCCTCGCGCAAGCCGAAGGTCTCAGCGGTGAGATCGCCTACAAGCGCTGCGATGTAATGATCAAAGAGGACATCAAAGCCCTGGTCCAGTTCACCGTGGAACGCTATGGGCGCGTCGATGTCATGGTCAACAACGCCGTTATCGACAACCCGGGGGGCCTTTTGGAGGAAGTCACACTCCAGGACTGGGAGGACGGCTTCATGTGCCACGTGACCGCGCCGCTTCTCTTCTGCAAAGAGGTGGTTCCACTCATGATCAAGCAGGGGGGCGGCAACATCATCAACGTCTCATCCGGTATCGCCCTTGCCGGCAGTCCCAGCATCTCGTCCTATGGCCCGGCCAAGGCCGCCATGATCAACTTCACCCAGCATCTGGCGGTTACCTACGGCCCCGACGGCATCCGCGCCAACACGATCACCCCCGCCCGTATGCTCACCGAAAAGAAATACGAGATGCTCGCCAACAATCCGGCCGCGGTTCGCACACAGAAATTCGCCTACCCAATGGGCAGCCCTGCCCTGCCCGAACAAGTGGCCGAGGTCATGCTGTTTCTGGCTACAGATGAGTCCGTCGCCATCACCGGTCACAACCTCATCGCCGACGCCGGCAACACGGCATTCGGCCCGGGCGGCATGATCGGACGGCTGGAGAAGGATCTGCGCGCCAGACTGGAGGCCCAAGGTTCCCGATGGCTCGAGAGCGAACTGTAAGGTGTGACTTTGCAATCTCAGCCAGGGCCGGACACAACCGCCGCGCCCTGGCACTGGCCGTACTCAGTTCCAGCTGCCGATAAAGTCTTCGAGCGTGAAATCGGCCGGCATCTCGTTGAAAAAGTAACGCATCGGCCGCGCCTGGAAACCGGGCGCGAAATGATCGTCCTCCGCCTGCAGTTTGTCGTCCAGGATCGCAAACCGTCTGTGGAGAGCCTCGGCCTCATCCTCTGTGAAACGTGCCGCGAACTGCGGCCCCCAGTTGATCGAGATCGAATGTGAAGAACGCGCCCGCTGGCGGTAGTCCTCGGTGATCCCCGCCAGAGGATCGGAGTCTGCCCCACTGTCCCCGTTTTCATGCTTCACAACCTGGAGATGCAGGACCGCCTTGGAGAGATAGATCGTCAGGACCATCTTGCCGTCTTCACCTACACCCGGCTGCAGCGCTTCGAGCGCGTTATAGTAGGCGCCGGCGTTGCCGTTCAGTGCCTCCCGCAACGCGATCTCGGTCAGGTCCTGCAGCGCCGCGCTCCTCCCGTCCCACTGCCTGAACGACGCCCGCGCCCCAGGCGACAGGAATTCGGTGAAGGAGAGGTCAGGGTAGTAGGGGAAAATAGTATGCCCCCCGTGGATGGTACGGCGCGTCTTGGGGCTGTAGTTGCTGCCCCAGTGCAACAGGTAGTTGATATACACGACCGCGTCGCCGGCGTTCAACTCCACCGGGATGCCGCCGGGCACGGTGCGCCGCGGGTCGGCCGACAGCGACCGGTTTTCGTCCTCGGTGTTGAGCCGCAGATGGCTGCCCGGCACAACCCAGAGCACGTCATCGTCATACAGCGGGATGTTCCACTGCACGTATTTGGGTCCGTTCTCCCGCAAATCCTTCTGCAGGCCGGCCAGCGGCGCCATGTCGATCGGGTGGATGTCGCGATGCCACGCAGCCGGGCCATGATCGCGCACCGGGCTGCACATCAACATCATGCCGGCCACCGACGCCGCCTCCGGAACGCTCAAAAGCTGGCGGCTTACCCCCAGCGTACTCTCCTGCAGCCAGACCTCGACCGTGCTCGCCGTCGCTTCGTCGATCAGCCCGTTGTATGAGACCAGCCGCGGCTGCGGATTCGTTTCCCAGACGCCGCCGGGCGGGTCGTCCGGCCCCCGCTCCCGCGCCCAGATCTTCCTCTGCCTCCCAACCAGGGTCTCAAAATCGGCCCGCACCTGCTCCAACCGCTCCGGCGGAATAACCTCCCGCAGCACAAGATACCCCTGCTCCATGAACTGTTCGCGGCTGACCTGCATTGTTCGTCCCCCTATTCTGGTCAGTACGGCCACTGAACAAGAAACCCCGGCAGTCTAATCTGCCGGGGCTTGTATTCGTCTGAGGCACATCCGTCCAGCGATCATTCCTGTGCCTTGCGCGTCTTTCTGTTCAGGGCGTTCGCACCCTGGCAACAGAGGTCGGAGATTATCCTGAAAAGGTCAAGGCTGTATGCCACAACCAACACGGCAATCCCCAATACAGGGCTCGCCAGGAGCTCTAACAACGTGAAACCGACAAGATCGCCAACAGTGCTCCACAACCCAAGCGGCGCCCGCCTGTCGGAATCGAGGCGTCTGAATAACGGCGGCGCGTAGCTCGTCATCGTCTGACGCTGCGCCGATCTGTAGACTGTCTCCGGCTCTTGATACATCATTGCCTCTTCAAGGCGGGCCATACACGGTCACCGCCTCTGCTGGCAATATATCATACGTCCGGTACGCCGTTAAGTTGCTCAGAACGACCCCTAAACATCCTCCGCCTGCAACCTCTCCAACAACTCGCTATACGCCTCCCTATCCAGCGGCAACTCCACCGCCTCACCTGTAGCGCCGCTGTAGATCATCGCATTCGCCAGCTCCAGCGACTTCAGCCCCTCTTCGCCGTTGCAGCGCGGTTCGCCGCCCTCGCGTATCGCGCGGTGGAAGTCCTTGTAGACGGCTGCATGCCCGTGCTGCTCCGGCTCGTCTTCTACACCGGCGTCCGCCTCAGCCGCTTCCGTGCGCACAAACGGCTCCGGGCTATCGGTAATCAGCTGGCGCAGGTCGGTCTCGTAGCGCTCGTACTCGATGCGGTCCTGGTGCAGCACGATCTTCCCCCCCGTGCCGGACACCTCAAAGGTGCGCGGCCCGCTCTCGGTCGTGCTGAAATAGATGGTGCCGTGCGCGTCCTCCGGCCACTCCAGCAGCGCGGTCGCGGTATCCTCGGTCTGGATCGCGTGCAGACGCGTGCAGGTGGCCGCATAGACCCGCTTCGGCGAGCCGACCAGATGGCAGACCAGGTCCAGGTCATGCGGCGCCTGGTTCATCAGCACACCGCCGCCCTCGCCTCGCCACGTGCCCCGCCAGCCCCCGCGCAGGTAGTAGGCCGCCGTGCGCATCCACGGGAAGACCCCTGTCACCCGCTGGATGCGGCCCAGCTGCCCGCTGTCGATCAACCGCTTCATCGCCCGCACGTGCGGCAACTGGCGGTACTGGTAGTTCACCGCCAGCACGCGGTTGTTGGCCCGCGCCGCCGCGATCATCGCGTCCGCCTCCTTGACCTGGATGGCGATCGGCTTTTCCACCAGCACATGGCTGCCGGCGTTGAGCGCGTCGATCGCGATCGGCGCATGGAAGGGATGGGGCGTGATGATCACCGTCACGTCCGGCCTGGTCTCGGCCAGCATCTGCCGGCGGTCGGGATAGAAGGGGCACCCCCACTCCTCGGCCCGCTCCTGGCCCGGCTCCGGCGCCACATCCGAGCCGCCGACCACTTCAACTTCATCCAGGCTGAGCCCCATCGAGTGGGAACGGAAAATCCCCGCGCCCATGCCAATCACCGCGTGGCGCAGCTTCGATCCTTGTGGAGAGGGAGAGTTCGACACGATATCTTCCTTTGCTTGTTCGTTTTTGCTATATCTGAAATGTGGGAACAGCGGTGCATCGTGGATGACGGCCATCGGCACGGTCGGGCCGGTACAGCGACCAATACCGGCCAATGCGGTTCAGAAATGCAGCATCGCCTTGACAACCTGGTTCTCCGGCTGGCTCCAGCCGGGAAACGCGTCGATTAGCTCTTCCGGCGGCGCGCTGTGCGTAAGCCACGGGGCCAGATCGATCGCGCCGGTCTCCAGCGTCTCGACGACGCGCGCGAAGTCGGCGCTGGTGGCGTTGCGGCTGCTGATCAGCGTCGTCTCGCGGCGGTGAAACTCCGGGTCGGGGAAAGTGATATCGTCCTGCACCAGGCTGATGAAGACAACGCTCCCGCCCTGTTCGATCAGGCCCAGCGCGTTCATCATCGAGCGCGCATTGCCGGTGGCGTCGAACACGGTCAGAGGCAGGTCGCCGCCGAACACCGCCCGCAGCTGGGCCTCCGCGTCCCCGCGCCCGTCTATCAGATGCTCCACCCCCAGGTTCTCCTGCACAAAGCGCATCCGGTTCTCGTCTATCTCCATCACCGCCGCGTCAGCCCCGGCCAGGCGCGCAAAAGCTACCGCGGTCAGCCCGATCGGACCGGCGCCTATCACCAGTGTCGACTCTCCCGGCTCCAGCCCGGCCCGGTCCACCGCGTGCGCGCCGATGCACAGCGTCTCGACCAGCGCCAAGTGTTCCAGCGGCAGCGTCTCGGATCGGTGCAGCTTGTCGATCGGGACGGTAATCAGCTCACGCATGCCCCCATCCATATGCACGCCCAGTACCCGCAGATGGGAACAGCAGTTCATGCGTCCGCGACGGCACGCGCTGCACCCGCCGCAGTTCAAATACGGCTCGACCGCGCACCGGTCGCCCGCGCGCAGGTTGCTCTCGCCATCCGGGTCGAGAGCAACGATCTCCACGCCCAGCTCATGGCCGAGGATGCGGGGGTAGCTGAAATAGGGCTGCCGCCCGCGAAAGGCGTGCAGGTCGGTACCGCATATCCCGACCCGGTGCACGCGCACAAGCGCCTCGCCCGCCCCCGGCTCAACCGGCGGCGCCGTTTCCGTCAGATGCAGGCTGCCGGGTTTCTCCAATATGACGGTTTTCATCGGGTCTTCTTGAAGTGGAATGGCTGACAACAGCGGCCGGGGAGTGAGATCGGCCCGCCAGGATTTGCCTCTTGTTTAGCCGCTTGCCACCGGGCCGGCCGCGCCCACGACCTCTGGTGTGGCCGCGGGGCCGTGTCCGTTGCCCAGCCCCTCTATGTCGATCTGTCCGTCCTTCAGATACAGAACATAGTCCACATAGTCGTCTACGAGGCTGTCGTGCGTCACGATCAGGAAGGTGACGTTCTGTTCGCGCACGATCTGCTGGAAGAGGCTGAGAATCTCCCGCGCCGTCGTGCTGTCCAGCTCGCCGGTCGGCTCGTCCGCCAGGATCAGCTTCGGATCGTTGGCGAGCGAGCGCGCAATGGCCACGCGTTGCTGTTGCCCGCCCGACAACTCAAATGGCCGGTGATGCATCCAGCGCGTCAGGCCGACCAGGTCCAGGCAGTTTACCGTCTTCTCATGGCGTTCGCGGCCCTTGACGCCCGACATGCGCAGGATCAACTCTACATTTTCGAAAGCCGATAGGCTGGGCAGCAGCCCGAACGACTGGAAGATGAAGCCGACCTGCTCGCGGCGCCAGCGCGTCAGTTGGCGCTCGCTCCACGAGTGAATCTCCTCGCCGAAGATGCGGATCTTGCCATCCGTCGGCGAATCCAGGCCGCCAATGCAGTTGAGAAGCGTGGTCTTGCCGCTGCCGGAGCGCCCCTTCAGCGCGGCGAAGGTCCCCTGTGCAATCTGCAGGTTGACGCCCTTGAGCGCGGCCACCTCCAGACTGCCCGTCTTATAGACGCGCCAGACATCCTCGGTCTCGATGGCTGTGTTGGGGTAACGGTTGTTTTCCATCTGTGTTCCGGTTTCCGAATGTTCGTGACTGCACCCGAGTGATCAGCGCACTATACCTTCTGTTACTCACTTTTTTTGCGGCGAAAGCGGCTGAAGAAGCCGCCGATAGCGCCGGACTGCTGTATTCGTCTGGCTACCGCTTCCTCTTGGGCCACAAGCTCCGGCGCCTCCGCATCCTCGCTCTCCACCGGACGGATCAGGATGCCCTCATCGGTGATGTCGAGCATCGCCCGGCCCTGGATCGAGAACTGCTGCAGGACATCCTTCGGAATCTGCAGGCGCCCGGAGCTGTCCAGCACGACCAGCTCCTCGAAATGTTCCTCGTGTTCCTCCACGATGCCGTCGCCGCCGCTGTTGAGCGACGCTTCGTCGAAGCGTTCGACCGTGCGCACCTGGCGCCGCGTCTCGCTCGCCAGCATCCCATCGCGGATGGCGACCACCCGGTCCACGTGGCGGGCGATGGTCGGATCGTGGCTCACGATGATGGTCGTCAGGCCCAACTCTTCGTTAAGCGTACGCAGCGTCGCGTAAATCGTCAGCGCCGTGGCTGTGTCCACCTCACCTGTCGGCTCGTCTGCCAGCAGGAGCGTCGGATTGTTGGCCAGCGACACCGCGATGGCCACCCGCTGCTGCTCACCGCCGGACAGCTCGCGCATGTGATGCTTCTTGCGCTCTCCCAGACCCACCCTCTCCAACAGATCCTCGGCCCGCCTGCGCTTCTCTCTGCCCGCGAAACCCGCCAGCGTCATCGGCAACTCGACATTCTCGACCGCATTCAGATAGGGCACCAGGTTGCGCGCGCTCTGCTGCCACACAAATCCGACCTGCTCCCGCCGGTAGCGGTTGATCGCCCGTTCCGACATCTTCAGCAGATTGAAGTCACCGACACGTACCTGCCCCGCCGTCGGCCTGTCCAACCCGCCCAGAATGTTCATCAGCGTCGACTTGCCGCTGCCGCTCACGCCAACGATCGCCATCAACTCGCCGGGCCGCACCGACAGATTCAACCCCTGCAAAGCGACCACTTCCAGGTCGGCAACCTGATAGATCTTGACCAGACCTTCGCAGAGAATAAATGGTTCAGTCGTTGTCATCGCTCAGTTTCCAACACCCAAAAGCACCGCTCTCTCACGTCCAACGCACCCACTAAAAACTAAAAACTGACTACTAAAAACTGCCGTTCACACCGTTTCACCCAGCTTGATCGCCTGGAATATCTTCATACGCATCAGCAGCGTGATCAGCACCCCCAGCGCGGCGACAAACAGGACCCCGAACAACGCATACACACGCGTGATCGCCGGCCACGCGATCCCCACCAGGTACGGCGGCGTCAAATCCGCGGCCGTGTTCCCCACCTGCAAATAGGGGATGAACTGGTTGCTCACCGATGTGCCCAGCAGTGTCCCCGCGCCAATCCCAACCAGGATCAGAAAGGCCAGCTCCCATGCCAGGAACATCGTCATCTGCCCCGAAGACAGACCGATCGAACGCAGCGTCCCCAGCTCAATGAAGCGGCGCCGGAATGAGAACAGCGTGTACAGCAGGAAGCCCAATACGGTCAGCAGCGCCGCCGCCAGGAAGCCCACTGAAAGAACGCCGAACAGCCCCTGCCGTTGCGGCTGCTTCTGCTCGTCCGCAATCCGTAGCCGGGCCGAATAGTAGTTGATGACATTGATGTCGTACTGCCGCAGCTCGCGCGTGAGACCTTCGTAGTCGGTGCCCGGCTCCGTGCGCACCAGCACATCGTACGGGAACTGTCCCCCCATCCGCTCGAACAGATAGTCGAGGTTGCCCACGACCAGCGGGGCGTCGGCGTCCGGGTACCAGGTCGGGAAGTAGCGGAAATCGCCGACGATCTTCATCTGCATCTCCGCCCGTAGCCCGTAACGCGCCGCACCGACCAGTATCGTATCACCGACCAGCAGATTGTGATCGCGCATGAAGTCACGATGCAGCAGGACACCTTCGGAGGCCAGGGCCAGCGAGTTCATCAGCGAACCGAGTGACGCCGCCGCAAAATCCCGCCGCCAGTAGGCCGCCTTGGGGAAGTCGAGGCGGTCAATGCCGAAGACATGGGCATCCCGCCAACGTCCGTCCATATGTACCCGCGCCTCGAAACGGGCAAAGCGGGTGGCCGCGCTGATGTGCGGAGAGCGCAAATGCTCCGAAACCGGCACAAAAGTCCAACTCGCCGTCTCTGGTGCACCGTCCGACGCGGACGACTCCTCGCCGCCGCTGCCGGGGAAGCCGCCTCCTCCGGCGGAAACCGGCGTATCGCCCAGCTCCGCCAGCCGCCCATCGGCGCCCACCCGGTAGTAGGCGCGGTCGAACATGTGCCCGTCCAGCGTCTGCGCCAGCGATGTGGTGAAGGCGGACAGACTGAGCGTCAGCACCAACAGAATCATCGGCGCCGTGTACATGCTCCTGTTGCGCGCCAGCTGGCGGCTCGCCAGCAGCACCCCCACCCCGCCGCCCTTGGAGGCAATCCAGGCGATGATCTGCATGAAATACGGCAAGATCCGCAGCGTCACCAGCGTCAGCGCGAAAATCCCCAACGCCGGGATCAGAAACAGCAGCGGATTCTGAAAGATCGTGTCATCCGTCACCGCACCCGGCATGCTGATGCTGCCCTGTTCCTGCAGCAGATAGATGCCGTATCCGGCCGGAATCAGCAACAGGATGTCCAGGTAGGAGCGCTGCCACCACGGCGGCCGCAACGTGCGCGCCATCTCCATCTTGTACGTCACAATAGTATGGCGCGCCGCACCGAACGAGGGCAGCGTCTGCGCCAGAAATGCGATCAGGACCGCGCCAATTCCGAACTGGAGCGTGGACTGCGTCAGCACCAGACGCAGGTCCGATTCGATCGTGAAATCCAGGAAGCTGCGCGTCGACCCAATCAGCCTCGCTACCGAGAAACTGAGCGGCAGACTCACCAATAGCGCAAGAATCCCCAGACACAGCGCCTCCAGGCCTGACATGCCCGCCACCTGCCCCACCGTCGCCCCCCGGCTGCGCAGTATCGCCACCTCATTGCGCTGCCGGGACACCGCCAAACCGACCACAAGACTGATAAATGCCAGCAACAGACCGATGATCGGCACGCTGAATGCGTAAAGCAGCGTTGTCAGCAGACCGCTCGCGCGTTGATAACGGCGCAGCGCGTCTAGCGGCGAGATGCTTAACTGGCTGTTGGCCATCAGCGCCGACACCTTCTGCTCCGCCCGGCGCCCGCGCACCAGCAAGCGGCCTACATCACTCGAAGTCACATCCGAACCGTCCATCACCAGGTACCACAGGCCCAGGTTCACGTCCTGCGGGTAGACGGGCGCAACCCGATTGTGATAGCTCTGCTCTGGGATGACAAACAGCGTCTCCAGCGTCGACGGGTTGTAGAACCAGACGTCGCTGCTCAGATCGGCAGGCTCCCACACGCCCGCAACCTTCACCGGCGTCTGGTAGCGCTGGCTGTCTCCATTCTCGGCCCGGATGCGGCGGAAAAGCATGTACTCCTCGCCCACCTGCAACCCGATCTCGTCCGCCAGCTCCCGGTTCACCAGTACCTCGATCGCCTCTTCCGAGTCGGACGGTGAGACCGCCGGGAAGGCGCCTTCGATGATATTGATCGCCTCTTCAAAGCCGGAAATGAAACCCAGGTTCACCCATTCCAACGGATCGGTTGTGTCTGCATACGCGATCTGTTCCGTGGGGAAAAGGCGGAAATTGTCCGTCTTGAAATAGCGGATCGTCTTCTTATGCGGAATGCCCAGTTCGCCCGCCGCCTGCTGGCTGAGGTAGATGTCCAGCGGCGCGATATCTTCCCACTCCTGCGGACCGTACGTGGAGCCCAGGTAGCGGAACATATACGCAAACGGCGGGCGCGAGTAGGTCTCGTTGATCCCCGTTTCCGTCAGCTCCTCCTGCAACAACCGGTAGTAGACCGCATCTGCATAGAGAGGAATGCTCATCACGAGCACGATCGAGGAGATCAGACCCAGGACCAGGGCAAGTGCCAGCCACTGCTGGGCGAAGATACGTTTAATGGCGACAACGATAATCGCCGCGATGCGCAAAAGAAATTTCATAACCGCAGCGGAGAGAGGTTTGTAATGCCCTGCCGTCCTCTCTCCACGCTTTGCTCTCCGGTTCTATTGTCCGACCACAACCTGACCCTCTTCCAGCCCCTCTTCGATCTCCACCCGATCGGGGGTCTGGATACCCACCTTCACGTCGACCCGCCGCTGAATGTCGCCGTCCTGTACGACGACAAAACGCCTGCCGTCAAAAACGCGGATCGCCTGCGGCGGCAACCAGAGGACGGAATCCTTGTGTTCCAGTTGGACCCGTACCTGGACCAGGTCGCCCAGTTCAAAGCCCGCGTCTTCCGCCAACTGATCGATCGTGATGCGGGTGGACTTGTCCGGGTCGATCACCTCACCGCTGCCGCCGCTGCCGAACGGGTAGGGCAGCCGCCGCACGAATCCGGTCAGAATCTCCCCAGGCCGGCCGACAAGAGAAATCTCCACAGTCATCTCTTCAGCCAGCTCATTCATCTGATCGCTGATCAGATCGGCTTTGACCTCCAGGTCATTGATGTCCGCGATCGAAACAACCGAATCAAAAGCGTTCACCGGGCGCCCCGCAGTCAGCGAAACCGAAAGCAACTTGCCGTCGAAGGGCGCCGTGATCGTGGCGTCGGCGATCGCGCTCTGCAGCTTCTCGACCTGCAGTTGCGCCCTCGCGACGTCATTGATCAGGAGCGGATCCACCCCTTCGGTCAACTGCTCCAGCGCCAGTTCGGCCAGCTCAACCTGCTTGCCCTGGACCGATATCGCAAAATTGTCATCCGGACGTTCGGTTCGCAGATTGATCAGCTGCAGCGAAGCAATGTCCAGGTTGATCTGCGCCCTGCGGATCTGAAACTCAAGACTCCTCTCCGCTGTGTACAGCCGCGACTGCGCCCGCTCCAGGCTCAACTGCGTAGAGGTCAACTCGCGCTCCAGGTCATCGATCTCCAGGTCCGCGATGATCTGGCCTTCGGTGACGAGGTCGTTGCGCTTGGCGTAGACGTTGCGGATGCGGCCGCCTGTGCGGAAGAACAACGCCTCCTCTATCACCGGCGCCACGCGACCGCTGAAGGTCCGTTCACGCATGATCTCGCCCACCTTAACCGAATAGGTCGGCTTGACCGGCACCACCGAGGTCGGGATCGGCGTCGGCGTAGGCTCATTGGCCGCGATCTCTGCGCTGCGGCCCGCCGGTAAGAGGGCGCAGCCGGCCAGCACAAAGCTGAGCGCGATTGGGAAGATTGCGCGCCCTATCCCCGCACAAGGGGCCAGAGCGGCCCACAACCCGCGGTTCAGGCGCCTGGCAAAAGGCGGACAGGCAGCATCAGTGACTGCCCGCACGCGTCCACGCCTCGATTCCATTCGAAGGGAAGGCAGACAGTTCATTGGACCAATTTTTCTTCTCTGAAGCACAGGATTTGTTCCAAACGCAGAAATGGGGATGCACAAGGCACAGAGAAACTCCAGTGCCTGGCGAAGGATCTTTCCCCCGTCCCGCAACAGATTGCGATTCGACGGCGACGAGAACGAAAGACGGGCAACGGTGCACTGTAATGGCAAAAGACATCATTACGTCAGCTAAAGGAGAAGTATAAACGTCCATCCCCAATCTACCAAACTTCACACACCAAATGCTCTATTCCTTTCCTCCCACAGCCAGCCGTACGACTGACAACCGCCCGCCGCTCCAACCGCAGCAAATGCCGCCCACAATCAGGGACGACCTTCCGAATACCTCAAGTAGCGACTGTGACTACTCAGCCATAGCCACTCCGCGATTAACTCTGAGTCAGAGGAAACGGCAGCTCTCTCTCCTCTCTCCTCACTCCTCTTCCCTCATTTCCTCGCTCTTTTGGGCGGTGGGGGGGGGTAGGGCCCACCCAGTTGGGGGGGGGGGGGGGGGGGG
>VXOE01000002.1 GCA_009840225.1 Caldilineaceae bacterium SB0662_bin_25
GCGGTCGAGGAGGGGGGTGGCGGTGACGCCGGGGTTAATGATGCAGGCGCGGACGCCGTGGGGGTTGCCTTCCTCGTTGGTGACACGGTTGAGGGCGTGCATGCCGAGTTTGGCGCTGCTGTAGGCGACGCCGGAGAGCAGGCTGGGATAGTTGGCGGCGCGTGAGCCGATGTTGATGATGGTGCCGGCGCCGCGGGCTTTCATCTGCGGCATGAGCAGGTTGGTGAAGAGGTAGGCGCTGACGAGGTTGACGTCGGCGACGACGCGCCAGTCTTCGATGGTGGTGGCGTCGATGCTGCGGTTGACGACGTTAGTGCCGGCGTTGTTGACGAGGATATGGATGGGGCCGAGTTCGGCGTCGATCTTCTTGACTGTGGCGCGGATTTGGGCCTCGTCGCCGACGTCGCAGGGGTAGACGAGGGCGCGGCCGCCGTCGTTCTCGATACGTTGGGCGAGGGCGCGGAGGACTTCCTCGCGGCGGGCGATCATGGCCACATGGGCGCCGGCGGCTGCGAATTTGAGCGCGATAGCTTCGCCGAATCCGCTGCTGGCACCGGTTACGATTACGTTCTGGCCGGAAAAGTCACTCAATGTATGTTCTCCTTTTTGATCCTGCGCGTTCGCCAGGTTAGGGGAAGACGCGCGGGCTTAGTCGTTGCTCAGATTCAAGAGGTCATCGACGGTGATGGGCTGGCCGGTGGCGATGGAGTGGTTGGCGGCGATGCCCAGCAGGATGGAGGCGGCGCCGTCGACGTGGGTGGCGGCGCGTGCGAAGGGATCTTCGGGTGGGTCGGGATGGAAGATCTGCTCGAGCATGACGCGGTCGCCGCCGCCGTGGCCGCCGACGCCTTCTGGGACCTCGACTTCGTAGGGTGCGCCGTGCATGGGGAAGACCCAGATGTGTTTGCCGCCGAAGTCGTGGAGCTGGCTGGCGGCTTCGGGGAGGGTCTCCTCCTGGCCGGCGACGAATGTGCGTCCGACGGCCTCGATGGCCTCGACTTCAATGCGGCCGCGGTCGCCGGTGACGGCGGCGCGGTAGCCTTCCCAGGGGCAGTAGGCGAGCAGCGAGTAACTGAGGATGATGCCGTTGCGATAGCGGGCGGTGACGCTCATGGTGTCTTCGGCGGTGATGTTGTCGCCAAAGACGTTGCGATCGCGCAGGTAGCCGCTGTCGGCTTCGGCGTTGAGGTAGAGATTCTTGAGCGTGTCGTCGGATTCGAGGCTGATAGCGAAGGGATCGTTGGCGGCGGCCTCCTCGCCGGTGTAGCGGTCGTAGGTGTAGGTTTCGCCGCGGGCGGCGGCGTTTTCGCGGCCGTAGAAGTGGAGGTCGCCCTGGGCGTAGACGGTGTGGGGGATGGAGTCGATCCACCAGTTGATGAGGTCGAAGTGGTGGGTGGATTTGTGTACGAGGAGGCCGCCGGACTTGTCTTTTTCGCGGTGCCAGCGGCGGAAGTAGTCGGCGCCGTGGCGGGTGTCGAGGACCCAGGAGAAGTCGACATGGCGGGGGCGGCCGATGGCGCCCTGCATGATCAGCTCGCGCACGGTTGTGGCGAGGGGCGCGTAGCGGTAGTTGAAGGTGACGCGCAGGGAGCGGCCGGTCTTCTGGATGGTGTCGAAGATCTGGCGGGCTTTGGCGTCGTCGGTGGTCATGGGTTTTTCGGTGATGGCGTCGCAGCCCAGTTCCATGGCGCGGCAGATGTAGTGGTGGTGGGTGGCGTCCATGGTGGTGACGATGACGACGTCGGGTTTGGTTTCGGCGATCATGCGGTCGAAGTCGTCGGCGTGGTAGGTGGGCAGGGGGTCGCTGCCGGCGCGCGCCTGGATCTGCTGGTTGTAGAAGTCCATGCGCGTCTGGCTGAGGTCGCAGAGGGCGACGAGCTCATTCCACTGGGCGTAGTCGCCGAGGATGGCATGGATGTACATTCTGGCGCGGCCGCCGGTGCCGACGAGTGCGTAGCGGCGAAGGGGTGAAGACACGGGATAGAGTCCTTTCTATCAAGATCAGTCGATTCCCTTGTATACCTATCATAACTATGTTAGAGTTCTACCGGAATTTCGCTAAGGTCTAAACTCTAGTCCCTAGTGAATCTAACGGGATACTTTCAGAATGGTTTCGTCGAAGACCACCACACTTCCAGACTACTGAGGACCCAATCTGCGAGAATGGGATTAAACAGGAAACAAAAGAAAACGCTGAAGGAGATTTTTGATCGCCCAACTCGCCCAAACATTCGCTGGACTGATGTGGAACGCCTCTTTATTGCAGTCGGAGCAGAATTGAATGAAGGAAGCGGATCACGCGTACGAATACGACTGAACGATCAAGTCAAAACATTCCATCGCCCTCATCCTGGAAATGAGACTAAGCGATACTCGGTAGAAGCAGTGCGTAGATTCCTAAGAGACCACGGAATTGAACCAGAACAATGAACTATAAGGGATACACAGCCGATATTCACTACGATGAACGAGACCGCATCTTCTGTGGCCACCTTTTGGGCACCTACGACGATGTCTACTTTGAGGGTTCCTCAGTTCAGGAGTTAGAGACTGCTTTCCACGAGGCCGTCGATGACTACCTGACTTACTGTAAGGAGACAGGTCGGGTGCCTACGAGAGCTTTCGGTGGACAAACACCTGGCGAAATCTCCGTCCGTGTGACCCAGGATTTGCGACGACGTACCTTTGTCGCCGCACAGCAGAACGGCGTTAGTCTTGACTCCTTTGTCGAGGATGCACTCCATCGTGCACTCCAAGATTCCTCATAGCAGCCCTACGGATAGGTAATTCACTTTCTCGTCTGTCATCCTGGCATGCCCACTTGGCGGCCGGACAGATCCAGCGGCGGCGGGGGCCAGTGGAGGCCGCGCTGGCCTGAGAGCTCGCGGTTCTTGACGGGCTGCCACTCTTTTTGGGGCAGGCCGACAAGCTGGCCGTCGTGCAGCCACTCCTCGTCGTTGCCGTAGAGCTCGTCTACCAGGAGCGCGGTCAGGCTTTGAAGCAGGGCAGCGTGGCTCTCGGAACCGCTCAGGTCGGTCATCTCCTGCGGATCGGCGTCCAGATCGAACAACTGAAAACGGTTGCCGGTTGGGTAGTAGATCAGTTTGTACTGGTCCTGCCGGACCATGCGCGTGGCCATGGGGCCTTCGCCGACTTCGCCGAAGAGATATGGGCGGCGGGCGTCACCGACCATTGAGGCGCCTTCGACGGTTTCGGGAATTGGGATGCCGGCCAGGTCGAGCAGGGTGGGCATGACGTCCTGCCAGCCGACGAGACGGTCATCCTGGGTGCCGGCAGGGGTGCGTTCGTCGTTGGCGGGGCCGAGGAGCAGCATGGGGATGTTAGCGGACTGCTCGTAGTAGAGGCGCTTGGCCCAGAGACCGTGCTGGCCGAGCATGTCGCCGTGGTCGCTGGTGAAGCAGATGATGGTGTTGTCGAGCAGCCTCTCCTCGCGCAGGGTGCCGATGACGCGGCGCAGTTGGTGATCGATATGAGTACAGAGCGCGTAGAAGGCGCGGTGAATGCCCTGCAGCTCCTCGTCGCTGAAGGTGTTGCCGTAACGGGTCTGGATCATCTGCAGCGCGTAGGGCAGATTGTCGAAGTCCTGCGACCAGGCGGCCTGGTGGGGGAGCGGAATGTCGGCGTCGCGGTAGAGATTATAGTACCACTCGAGGGGGACGAGGGGCGGGTGGGGATGGCAGTAGGAGAGG
>VXOE01000208.1 GCA_009840225.1 Caldilineaceae bacterium SB0662_bin_25
GGGATTGGGCGGGCGATTGCTATGGCTTTTGCCGGGGCCGGGGCGGCGGTGTGTTGTGCGGCGCGGACGCGGTCGGAGATTGAGGGGGTGGCCGCGGAGATTGGGGCGGCGGGCGGGAAGGCGCTGGCGGTGACGACGGACGTGGCGGACCTGGAATCGGTGGAGAGGGCGGTTGACGAGACCGTGGGGCGCTTTGGCGGGCTGGATATTCTGGTGATCAATGCGGGCATCTCGCCGGGGAGGAGTGAGGTGGTGGAGAGCGATCCTGAAAAGTGGGGTCAGACGATCGCGATCAATCTGACAGGCGCTTACTTTTGTGCGAGAGCGGCTATCCCTCATCTCAAGGCGCGCGGCGGGGGCAAGATCATCACGATCGGGTCGGGGATGGGGCACCGGGGTGCGCCGGGCTCGTCGGCCTACAGCGCCTCGAAGGCGGGGCTGTGGATGTTGACGCGTGTGCTGGGGCAGGAGTTGCGGGGCGACAATATCAGCGTCAATGAGCTGGTTCCGGGGCCGGTGAATACGGCGATGATGCCCGGCGCGGCCGCGCGGGAGCCGGGTACGTTTGATGGGGAGTGGTTCAAGGAGCCGGAGGAGGTTGTGCCGCTGGCGTTGTTTCTGGCGAGCGCGCCGGACGGGGGTCAGACGGCGCAGAGTTTCAGTCTGATGCGCCGGGATGGTTAGGGGCGAGGAGTGAGTATTTGAGATGACATCGAAGGGGTGAGAACGGGCTTTCTTGCGTATTGCGTATTGCGTAGAGGCGGGTAAGACAGACGCGATTCGATTGCCTTACCCGCGCGGGAGGTCTCGGCATCTTACGGATTTACTTTAGATTGACACCCATGACCTCTCGGCTGCCGCTGTGTACATGGCTTCCATGACGGCGCTGCGGTAGGCGGCTTCGCTGGCGGTTACGAGGGGGATGGCGGCCCTTGCGGAGGGGTCCTGTGCGTTGAGGGCGTCGAGGAAGAGGTCGAAGGCGTGGGGCCAGGCGGGGGGCAGGTCGGTCCAGGGTTGTTTGCCGTCGGCGCCTTCGAGGTTGGGGCTGGTGATGTAGAGGTCGCTGCGGTTGTAGATGTAGGCGTGGCCCTCGGTGCCGCTGATTTCGGCGGTGATGGGTTCGGCGACGTCGACCCAGGCGGCGGCGAGTGTTCCGATTGCGCCGCTGCTGAAACGGAAGAGGGCTTCGCCGGTCTCGTCACAGTCGGGGCCGTATTTTTCCAGCACCACATTGAGGGCGGCGGTCACGCTGTCCACATCTCCCAGAATCCACAACATGAGGTCGAGGGCGTGGGTGCCGAGGTCGCCGAAGGCGCCGACGCCGGCCTGCTGCATGTCGGTCATCCAGAGCCAGTTGGGGGTGAAGATATCGCGCATGGCGCCGGAATGGCAGTTGATGAAGCGGGCGCGGGTGATCTGGCCGAAGACACCGTTCGCGACCATATCCTTGAGGGCCTGGTGGACGGGGATGCCGCGGCTGAAGTAGCCGGTCTGGAAGATGAGGCCGGCGTTGTCGATGGCTGCGGCCATGCGGTTGGCGTCCTGTGCGCCGATACCGAGCGGCTTTTCGACGAACATATGCTTGCCGGCGGCGGCCGCGGCGGTGACGAGGGGCTCGTGCTGGTCGGTCTCGGAGCAGATGATGACGCCGTCGACGGCGGCGTCGGTCCAGACGGCGTCGACGTTGTCGAGGGCGGGCGCGGCGAGCTGGTCGCTGCAGGTGCGGGCGCGGGCGGGGTCGCGGTCCCAGACGGCGACGGTGTTTATGTCGGAGCGGGCCTGCAGGCGCCTGATGAAGCCGGGTGTGTGGATGTGGGCGCAGCCGACGAGTGCGATGTTTGCCATGAAGAGGTTCTCCAGCGGTGTGTGGCTGCCGCTGCCTCCGGGTGTTGGGACAGTGGGCGGGCAGCGGGATCGGGGCGCTTTCAGGGCGCGCCTCAGTAGTGTAGCGGATCGGTGGGTAACGCGCTATTGCGGGGCGGTGTTGGGCGCGGCTCGGATTTCGTGGGTGGCGGTTGTCTGAATCAGGATTTTCAGGATTGATGGGGATTTTCAGGATGGCAGGCGATCGGTTGTCGTCTGATGGGTGGGTAATTCTGCACCGGATGGAAGGGCGGGTTGCAGGGAGACAACAGTGTGGGATGCACACGCGGTGAAGGGGGTTTGTTTTGTGGGCGCGGCCCGGGGTGATAGCATCGATCTTACGGCGCGCTGGAAGCGTGTCGAGTCAGGGCAGGCCGCTGATCGGATAGATCAGAGTTGAGGCAATCAGAAAGGTGTGAATCGTGGCTGACAGCCGTCCGATATTGGCAATTACGCTGGGCGACCCGGCTGGCATCGGGCCGGAGGTGGTGCTGAAGGCGTTGGGGCATGGAGAGATGTTTGCAGCTTGCCGGCCGCTGGTGGTCGGTGATCGGGGCGTTCTGGAGAGGGCGGCGGCGTGGGTGGATATGCGGCCCCGTTTTGAAGGTATCGTTGAGATCGGTAGCGGCAGGTATGACGAGGGGACGGTGCCGCTGCTGGATCTGGCGAACGTGGAGCTGGCGGATGCGCCGGTGGGGGAGGTGAGCGCGGGTGCGGGGCGGGCCGCGGTGGAGTATGTGATGCGCGCGTGTGATCTGGCGATGGCGGGGCAGGCGGCGGCGGTGGTGACGGCGCCGCTGAACAAGGAGGCGATGCACCGGGCCGGGTTCCTGTATCCCGGGCATACGGAGCTGCTGGCAGAGCGCACCGGGGCCGAGCGGGTGTCGATGCTGCTGGTGGGGCCGACGCTGCGGGTGGTGCACGTGAGTACACATGTTGCGCTGGAGGAGGCGATCCGGCGGGTCAGGCCGGCGCGGGTGCTGGAGGTGATCGAGTTGGCGTACCGGTCGTGCCGGATGCTGGGGATCGAGGCGCCGCGGATTGCGGTGGCGGGGCTGAATCCGCACGCGAGCGAGAACGGGCTGTTCGGGGTGCAGGAGGCGGAGCAGATCCAGCCGGCTATTGAGACGGCGCGGGCGCGCGGGTGGACGGTGTCGGACCCGCAGCCGCCGGATACTGTCTTTTTGCGGGCGACGCGGGGCGAGTTCGACATTATCGTGGCGATGTATCACGACCAGGGTCATATTCCGATGAAGTTGCTGGCGTTTGACAGCGGCGTCAATGTGAGTATTGGGTTGCCGATACTGCGCACGTCGGTGGACCACGGGACGGCCTTTGATATTGCGGGGACGGGGCAGGCGAGCGAGGAGAGTATGCTGGCGGCGATTCGGGTGGCAGTGAAAATGACAGAGGCCAGGGATTAAGGGGTTAGGTTACGTTGACGATTGCTTAGACCGCGAAATGCAGGGGCGAACTGCGGTTATCCGCGAAGGGGCGCGAAGATAACCCTTTGTTGTTGGCGCGCATGATGGGCTTTTCTCGCCAGAATCACGCGAAAGGCCAACGGACTGGGCTTGCGGCCGCCTTTCCGTCGTCAGAGCTCAGACATTTTCCGACAATAGTCTGCGAGTCCCAGAATGACAGGTGGATTGGGGAATCTACTGAAGACTGTCGAAGACGCGGCCGAGGCGGCGGATGCCTTCCTGGATTTCGGGGATGGGGTAGTGGGCGAAGCAGAGGCGGAGGCAGTGGTTGAGGGCGCCGACGCTGGAGCAGCGGGGGCCGGGGAGGAAGCCGACTTTGGCGGGGGCGGCGGCGTCCAGGAGGGC
>VXOE01000125.1 GCA_009840225.1 Caldilineaceae bacterium SB0662_bin_25
GGCTTAGTAGTTACGTTTTGAGTATTTAGTTTTTAGTGAACTGCTTTGTACGTGGAGGTCAGAAGGAGGGGTGGGGTTAGTGGTTAGTAGTGAGTTGAGAGAGGAGGCGATTCTCAGGAAGGAGTGTTCCGCACTGCCGGAAGGCAGGATGGGAACCGGGGAGGGAGGTGATGGCAGGGAGTCAGGCGGGGTCTTGGTGCGTGGCAGGGCTTCAAGGACTGCGCATGGGAGGGCTATCGAGGGTTGAGGCCCTGGCGGTCGGTTCGGGCGCGCAGCAGGTGTCCTTCGAGGCTGGTTACGTAGAGGTCACGCAGATCGCTGCCGCCGAAGGTGCAGTTGGTGGGGCCGTCGCAGGGCAGGGGGTGTGTTTCGAGGACCCTGCCGTTGGGTGCAAAGACGTAGATCATTCCGCCCGGCCCGCTTACGCCCGAACCGGCGGTGGCGACAATGTTGCCGTCGCTGTCCAAGCACATGCCATCAATGCCGCGATGGGGGTAGAAGTTGTGGAGGACTTCATACCGGCCGACTACGGCCCCGTTTTCGTCCGAGCCCTCATCATGGACCGGATAGGCGCGGAGCTCCCGGTGTTCGCCCTCGCCGTATTTGCTCTGGGCGACATAGAGGACGGTTTCGTCAGGGGAGAGCAGGAGACCGTTGGGGGCGGTGGTGTCGTAGGTCACGCGCACAGGGCGCCAGCTTCCATCCGCTTGGCGGTCCAGCCTGTAGATGGACTCGTGGTCCAGTTCCATGTCGTCACGGAAGTCACCGTAACGGGGGTCGGTAAACCAGATTCTGCCTTTGCTGTCGATGGCAAGATCGTTGGGGCTGTTGAATCGGCGCCCATCGAATTGGGCGCTGAGTTCGATGGTTGCTGCGCCCTCCGGGTACCGGACCATGCGGCGGCCGCCGCCTTCACAGGCGTTGACGACGCCGTCGCTATCGAGCATGAGGCCATTGGCTGCATTTGTGCCTTCGCGCCAGACGGTGAACTCGCCGCTGTCCGGGTCGAAGCGCATGATGCGGCTGTTGGGGATATTTGTAAACAGGAGTGAGCCGCGGTACCAGACGGGGCCTTCGGTCAGGCCGATTGGTTCCAGAAGGGTTTCAAACTGCCAAGCCATCGGTGTCTCCTGCTAGTGTTGGAGCGAGAATTCGGAAGCACAGTCAATCGTAATCTGTCGACTTCGCTTCAGGGCCTGGTAAGGGTCATCGAGCTGGGGGCTGAGTTCGAGACTGACGGCGCCTGTGTAACCGATTTCCTGCAAGGCTTTGAAGGTGTTTCGGAGCGTGCCGGTCGTCAGAACGCCGTCGAGCAGGGCCCAGTGCAGGTCGCCGTGGCCGTCGTTATCGTCGAGGTGAACGTAGTCGAGGCGTTCTGCGGCCGCGCGGATGACTTCAGCCGGATCTTCGTCGCTGATCTGGACGTGGCCAATATCGAACAGAAGCCCGAGGTTGGGATGATCGATTGCGTTTATGAATTCCAGCGTGGCTGCGGCGGTGGGAAGTGCGGTACCGGGAAAGTGCTCGATGCAGAGCCTGACGTCATGTACTGCGGCCCGGTCTGCGGCCTGCGAGAGGGAGTCGGCGTAGCGGGCCAGAGTCGGTTTGCTGTCGTCTTTTCCTGGCACCAGGTAGACGACCTTAGCGCCCAAGGCCGCGCATTGCTTGGCAACCTTTTCGACATGCGCCACGGCCCTTTGGCGCGCGCCAGCATCGGAACTTTCTAGCGCGGCGTCATCCGGTACTCCGAAGGAGGCTGCTATCGAAGAGACGCTCAGGGAATGCCTGTCCAGGAGGGCGGGTACCTCTTTTTCATCCAGAAAATCAGGTCTGACGTCGATGCGGCGGAACCCCAAGGAGCGCATATCGGACAGGACATCTTTCGGGTGGGCGGTCAATGCCCACGCACAACAGGACAGGTACATTGTCTCAATACTCCAGCTGTTCGAATTCCTGTGACAGAATCTCTTCCGACTGTTCCTCGCTGCTGCTGGCGAGAAGAGACTGCAGTTCAATCAACTCATTGGACTGCAAGAAGCGATGGAGTCGGTGGTCGTGGCGACGGCTCCACTCCTCGATTGCGGGTGTCATTTGAGCAATCGTGGAGAAGTCGGAGGGGAAACGCAGAGGATCGCCGCCCAGCCAGCGCCCGTGTCTGCCGGCGAGGGTTGTGTTCCAGATCTTGGCAGGAATCACGTCGGGCGTCAGGTTGCCGGTCGGCCAGGCCTGAAATAGTACGGGGAGCCGGGGCGGAAAGTCAGGCAGGATGCCCTGCAATAGCTGGTGACTTCTGGTGCAAGTGGACGGCATCCAAAGGGGGATCACGGGGCTTCTGAGACCGATAACCGGATTCATTTGCGGCCCGCTCTCGATGAGGATTGCACTCGGTTGGACTTGCAAGAGATAGTAGAGCCATTGCCAGGCGTAGAATCCCATCCGACTTATGTCATCGACCGAGGAGAAGGAAAGGGTATGGATGGGCAAGCCTTCGTCTCCGGCATGGTCTCGCACCGAGTTTGCAAAGCCTGAGATGGAGCCCCACTGGGCCTCCGGCTGATATGTCCAGTGTCGCGAGAGACGCCAGCCGCTGCGCTGAAGGCCGCCCTCTTCGTGCAGCCAGTCGTCCAGCCAGGGTGTACCGCGAATGAACTCCTGATCAGTGAAGCCTCCGTAGCCTCCAATCTGCAGTCTGTGCCGGGCGCCGATCTCGTACTGGCTCCACTTGGAGGAGCAGGACAGGAGAAGCAGCGAACCGCCGGGCATGAGGCGCTCGCGGATGAACCTTTTGTACTGGTCCGGCAGCGAGGTCATCTTGAGATATATGCTCACACTCCGCTTGATCTGCTGCCGGGCGTGGATGGGATCGAAGACGCTAACGGCCAGGAGATCGGGATTGTGATTCAGGATCGGGGTAAGCAGGTCCACACTTCGCTGCTGGTAGCCGGCGATGTCGTCGGGTTTGCCGCGAGAGGAAAAGGCGATGGGAAAAGCGTCGGCCAAGAGAGGTGCGCCGAGGCAGGCACACATGTGGGCGGTAGCCCCAGATGGAACCCCGATTACGATGGTATCGAAGCGCCTATCCGAGTCCAGGTTATCGTACTGGCTCACGTTCCACTGGGCGAGGTCTGCCGTTGTAAGGCTGAAGGAGAGCGAACGGTTGTGAGGGCGGTTCTCGGTGGCCCAGACGGCGAGACCGGCTCCCCAGCTACGGGGAAGATGGGAGCTCAACCGCAGCAGAGATAACTGACGCCCCATCTTGGCATTTGCAGCCGGGAAGTGAAATCTGTTTTCCAAGGCGGCGGCGACCGCGGCGACCGCTCCGGTAGCGATATCGAAACCGACTGGGTTGTAGGACACTGGCAAGCTGAATCCTTCTGCCTGGCTTCGTCGATGTTGCGCGCACTACGGCTTCCGCCGCGAACAGACCTTCCACGCTGCACTTGGCGGGCTTGAATCGGACGGCGGAATTGACAAACAGTATAGCCGACACGGCAAGGCATCGCAATTCCGGTTCAGAGGCAAGTATAGGTTGCTTAGGAAGGCAGACTTTATGTGGGTTTGGCTAGCGTACTCTCTGTTTGCGTGGACCGTGATGCGTATTGGGTTAGGGTCTATCTGACAGGCGCGATTCCGTTGTCCGATCAACACGAGAAGTGGGACAGGGCATTTCGGGGGAGGGCGCTGAGG
>VXOE01000143.1 GCA_009840225.1 Caldilineaceae bacterium SB0662_bin_25
GCACAAGGGAGGGCCGACTAGGCCCGACCGCACAACTGCAGTGGTCAGTGGTCAGTGGTTAGAGAAAGCCGGGATCTATGGACGATTGGAGGCAAGGAGTCGGAAGTCACCAAGAGGCCGTATTGGGAGATGCTGGCTGCGGCGAGGTGTATGCGGTTTCGCCGACATCAGCCTTTTACGGCGCCGGCTGTGAGGCCTGAGACGATGTAGCGTTGCATGGCGAGGTAGAAGACGACGGGGAGGACGGAGAAGACGAGGCCGGCGGCCATGTACTGTTCGACGGGGGTCTGGGCGATGGCTTTGAGGGTGGAGAGGCCGACGGATGCGGGCATGAAGTCGCCGCTGCTGAGCATGATGCCGGCGTAGAGGTACTCGTTCCAGGCGAAGAAGAAGGCGACGACGGCGACAGCGGCGAGGCCGGGGGCGGAGAGGGGCAGGACGATGCGCCACAGTGCCCCGAGTTCGGTGCAGCCGTCGACGACGGAGGCATCGAGGACTTCGTGGGGGACGTTGTCGAAGACGCCCTTGAGGATCCAGATGCAGATGGGGAGGATGAAGGCGGCGTCGATGAGGGCCAGGGAGGGGATGCTGTTGAGCATGTCGAGGCGGCGGTAGAGGATGTAGAGAGGGATGAGGATGAGGACTTCGGGCAGCATCTGGGTTACGAGGAGGAAGAGGCCGAAGAGGTTGCGGCCGGGCCAGCGGAGGTTGGAGAGAGCGAAGGCGCCGAGGACGGAGAGGGCCATGCAGAGGAGCATGGTCATGACGGCGATGAGGAAGGAGTTGCGGAGCCACTTGGCGATGGGGTGTTCGCTGAAGAGCTCGCCAAACTGATCGAAGTAGAGCTCCTGGGGCAGCAGCGGGGGCGGGAAGTGGAGGATGTACTTGCTGGGCTGGAAGGTGCTGATCATCATCCAGTAGACGGGGAAGACGATGATCAGGGAGACTACGGCCACGGTGAAATATAGCAGGGCGCTGTTTACGAGGCGCCGCAGTGGGAGCCTGGGGGCGGCCGTGCGTGTGTCCTGTGCCTGGGCAACCATGTCAGGAGGACTCCTCGGCGCGGCGGACCTGCATGAGTATGAAGACGAGGGCGACAGCCAATGAGACGACGAAGCCGGCTACGCCGAGGGCGGTGGCATAGGAGTAGTCGTAGAAGCGGAAGGCGGTATTGAAGATACGGATGACGATGGTTTCGGTTGTGCCTGAAGGGCCGCCACCGGTCATGAGGAAGATGATGGTGAACTGTTTGAAGGAGAAGATGGCGGCGAGGACGACCAGCAGCTCCAGGGTTGAGCCGATGCCGGGGAAGGTGATGTTCCAGAAGAGCTGCAGCCGGTTGGCGCCGTCGACGCGGGCGGACTCGTAGAGCTCCTGGGGGATGGCCTGCAGGGCCGCCAGGATGACGAGGCTGTAGAAGGGGAAGGCCTTCCAGGATGAGATCAGCACCATCCATCCCATGGCGAGCTCGGGTACCTGGAGCCATTGCGGGTTCTTGGTGACGCCGGGGAGCATTCGCGCGAGGATGTTGACGACGCCGAACTGGGGGCTGAGGATCCAGATGAAGATCATGACGACGGGCACTTCGGGGATGGCCCAGGGCATCATGAGCATGCCGCGGGCCACGGGGCGGAAGCGGAAAGGGCGGTTGAAGAGGAGGGCGGTCAGGAGGCCGATGGTGAGGGCGACGATGATGACCAGGGCGGTAAAAAGTAGGGTGACGCGGATCACTTTCCAGAAGGCGGGGTCGGAGAACATGCGCTCGTAGTTGGCCCAGCCAACCCAGATGGTAGCAGCGCCGGAGGCGAGCTCGATGCGGGTGAAGCTGCCGTAGATGCCCTGGATGATGGGGTAGACGATCAGGAGCCCTTCGTAGAGGACGATGGGGAGGACCAGTGCGAAGGGCAGGAGGTAACGCCGACGGAGGAGGGGGTGAGGCGCCTTTTTGGCGCTGGAGGCGTCCGCCCGGGGGTCTGCATCGACTGGTTGACTCATTGCGAGAATGAACTGGCTGCTTGCGAGAGGTGAATTGGGCCTGGGCGTGCAGGCGATCGGTTAGCCGGTCGGAGCATGTCCCGAAGCGGGAAGGCGAGGGGGATGCGGGAGAACGGTTGCGCTCAGCCGCATCTCCTCCTCGCGAGTTGCGCTATGAGATGCGGTCGGCCAGGTCTTCGGCCTGCACCTGTGCGATCTCCATTGCTTCCTCGACCGATTTGCCGGCGATGAGCACGTCGGCAAAGTTGGTGATGACGATTTGACCGAACTCATTGAAATTGTAGACGAAGTCGCCGACAATATCGAATGGCGTTACGTAGTCGACGCCGAAGTAGCCGGGTTTGAGCCACTCAAGGGTGTCGAGGTACTCCTGTCTGGCGGCGGAAGGCTGGGCAAAGATCACATCCTGGCAGCCTTCGACCATGCGGCGGTAGTTGTCGGGCTCATACATATAGGTGACGAACTCCATGGACTCCTCGACGACCTCGGAGTCCTTGTTGATCATCATGGGGTGGATGCGTGCGATCGACTTGTTGGTCTCCCAGGGGATGGGCGCGCTGCGCAGCTTTGGATAGAGGTCGGGGGCGTCCTTGGTGAAGGCGCCGACAGCGGCGGAGACGTAGAGACCCTGGGCGACGTCGCCGTTCTGGAAGAGGCGGTAGCCGGTCGGGTTGTCGGCGCCCTGGGGCATGGCGACGTCATACATCTGTTTGAAGAGCTTGAGGCCCTGAATGATGGGATCGGAGGTCAGCAGGGGGGTGGTGCCTTCGGCCCAGATGCCGTCGTAGGGCATGCACCAGACTTCGAGCTGGAACCAGAAGTCGGAGGGTTCGCTGACCAGGTGGGTTGCGAAGAAGCCGTACTTCTGGTTTTCGCGATCGGTGAGGGCGGCGCTGACGTCGACCCATTCCTGCGGTGTTGTGGCGGGGGTGATATTGGCTTCTTCGTAGCGGTCCTTGTTGTAGAGGATGCCAAAAGCGACGGTGACCATGTCGAGGCCGTAGAGGTTGCCGTCCTTGCGCAGGGCGTCGTGGGCGGAGCTGAGATCGGTGATGCTGTTGCGCACGAGCACGTCGTCGAGGGGAACGAGGAGGTCGGACTGGATGAGGCGGGGGGCGAGTTCGGGGGTGGCCATGATGATGTCGCCGTCGAGCTGGCCGGACTGGGCGCCGACGATGGTTTTGGTCGTGTACTGGTCAAAGGGGATGTTTTCGGCTACGACTTCGATTTCGGCCTGGTATTGGTTGAATTCGTCGACAAAGTTATTCCAGGTATCGCCGCGGTTACCTTCTTCGAACCACCAGGAGAGGTAGCGGACACGCGTCCTCTCTGCGGGGGCGCCGGCGGCTGCGTCGCCGGCGGGCTGGGCGGCCGGTGCGCAGGCGGCGAGGAGCCCTAGTCCGGCCAATGCGCTTGCGCTGCGCAGGAAGTCACGCCGGTTGAGGGTGCTGGGCCTTTTCTGTTGCGATTGGACGGTTTGATCAGCCATTTCTGCGAGCCTCCTTTTGGAACGTTGCCACTGGCTGGACATGTGTGGAGGAGAGGGGAAGAGGAGAGAGCAATTATGGTGGCTCTTGATCATTCCTCGGCCCTGCGGCTCCAGGGAATACTATATATATTGAGATTGTTCGTGTCAACCGCGATCTATTGGGGTGGGTTGGGGTGAAGTGGGGGGAGGGCAGGCACAAGGGG
>VXOE01000326.1 GCA_009840225.1 Caldilineaceae bacterium SB0662_bin_25
GTTCAGCTCATAGATGCCCGACCATTCAAAGGGGTATTCCGGCTCCATGAACTTCGGGTCGATTTCCAGTGCCCGGTCGAGGTTGAAGCCGCCCACGTTGAGAATCTTGTCCATTTCGACCACCGCGTCGCGGGTGCGGAAGATTTTCGCCATGCTGTTCATGCTCTTGATGCGTGCTTCGAGTCTGTCGAGGTCTTCCGGGGCAACCAGATCTGTCTTGTTCAGCAGGATCACATCGGCAAAGGCAACCTGTTCTTTTGCCTCATCGCTGTCGTCGATGTGTTCCCAGATGTGTTTGGCATCGACCACCGTGACAATCCCATCCAGCATCAGTTTTTCCTGCATATCATCATCCACGTAAAAGGTTTGGGCGACGGGACCGGGGTCGGCCATGCCGGTGGTCTCGACCATAATGTAATCGAACTTATCGCGGCGCTTCATCAGATGACCGAGAATGCGGATCAGATCACCCCGAACGGTGCAGCAGATGCATCCGTTGTTCATCTCGAAGATCTCTTCTTCGGCGCCAATGACCAGATCGTTATCAATGCCGATCTCGCCGAACTCATTTTCGATCACCGCGATCTTCTTGCCGTGATTTTCGGTCAGGACGCGGTTGAGCAGTGTGGTTTTGCCTGCCCCCAGAAAGCCCGTCAGAACGGTCACCGGCACTCGTGCTTCAAGTGTGTTCATCATGTTCGTGTCTCCTCTATTCAACTGTCGTTTTCGATTTCGGCGGACTTCTTTTCAGTAAGCGCCCGCGCCCGCGCGGTTTTTGGCTGATGCAGCATCCCGGTGACAGCGATCAACTGCGCGGCTAAACTCCGGCTGCGATGGCTTCATCCAGCGCAAACAGCGGGCGGTAGGCATCATGCCCTGCGCCATAAGTTCGATCCATCAAGGCAGCGTACTCGGCAGCATAGGCGGGATTGGTGCGCCAGCGCACACCGAGATATTCCGCGGCTTTGACGATGCCCAGCACACCGTGTTTGATCTCCTCAAAGGTGTAATCCGGTCCCACCGGGACGCACATCCAGCGGGCGAGGTTCGCCGCCGTTCCGCGGTGACCCGGCGCGCCGTCAGCGCCGAGCGCGGCATAATGCAAAGGTCGAATCTGCGGCAGCCAGCGCACGGGCGTGTTTTCCTGCACAACGTAGGCGTAAAAGGTGGCGGCATCGCTCTCCAGCGGGATTTGCACGGCGACCGCGGTCGCCAGCGCCAGCCTGTTCGGCTCGTGTGTCACCAGCCCGGCGGCTTCGCGCAGACCGCGCCGCACCTCCGCCAGGTTCGCGCTTTGGTGCTCTGCCAGTTCCGGCAGACGTTCACACTGTGCCAATGCCTGCGCTGCGTTCGGGCAGTCAACCGGTTGACGCAATGCTCTCACCTCTGCATGGAGCGCCTCATCACTGAATGCCAGCAGCGCGCCGGGGCGGTCATCAGCATCAGGCAAATGCAGGCCGTACAGCGCCACCGCCGGGCGCTCTGCCGCGCCGGGCGTAGGCAGGGTGTCGGCGCAGTCGAGCCATGTAGCGTTGTGCGGCTGCCACAACCCGCGCACCACCTGCGTCCAGGTGAAGCGCGTACCGGACTGCGCGAGGCGTAGATGCGCGTCAAAGTCCAGAAAGCGCGGCAGCGCCTTATGATGCTTGACCGACTCTGCCAGGTCATGGCTGGCATTGGCGGGGACACCGACCCATTCGCCCGGCTGAATTCCCGCGGCCTGATGCAGTAAACGGCGAGCGCGGTAGGCGTCGCGCACCAGCACGACCCACGCGCCGCCCAGGCGTTCCGACCATGTCGCCTCTGCCTCTTCAAGCGTCGCCCCGGCATGTAATGCTGCGTCAGCAGGCAGGGTCAGCCGCTCATCCAGCGGGGGGTGCGCGGCATAATCTGCGCCGCGAATTGGCAACCCACCGAGCGCCTCCACCGGGCAGAAACCCCCTAACCATAACGTTCCCCAATCAACGGGCATTTTCAACATCTTTGTCCTCTCTATTTCCTCTTGTCTATGGGTGCATGTACTCGTCATGGGCGTACATGACTGCCTGCAAATCCAGGAACCAGCCTTCCCTTACCAATTCGGACGAGCACCTTTCGAGAAGAGGATGCTCAGACAGGGGCTCTGCGCCTGAATGCGACTGCCACAGCGAATATCGCGCTTGCCACCAGGGTCATGGCAGGGCCGGCGGGCAGATTGAAGTGGTAGGAGATGTAGAGGCCGGTCACGGCGGCCGCGGTGCCTATCAATGCGGCCGCTATCATCATCGAGACAAAACGTCTCACCAGCAGATAGGCCGTGGCAGCAGGTGTGACCAGCATCGCCATGACCAGAATGACACCGGCCGCCTGAATTCCGATCACGATAACAAGGGCAAGCATGACCAGGAACACGTAGTCGACGATGTTGGTACGCCTACCGAGGACTTGGGCCCCCACGGGATCGAAGCTCGCGAACAGCAGCCAGTGGTGCAGAGCGAACAGCCCCAGGATGACCGCCACGGTTATCCCAAGCGACACATAGATGCTGGTGGGAGATATGCCCAGGAGCTGCCCCAGGAGCAGGTCTTCCATGTCGACCCGAATCGTGGTTGAAGTCGACAGCATCGCCAGCCCCAGGGCAAACATGGCCGCAAAGAGGATGCCGATGGAGGTATCGGTGCTGAGGCCGGCGCGCCGGCTCACAATCCTGACGAGCACGGCAACGGCGACGCCTGTAGGGACGGCGGCGATGGCCGGGTTGATGCCGGCGATGAACCCAAGCACCATGCCCGGCAGCACGGCGTGGGCGAGAGCGTCCCCCATGAAGGCGAGGTTCCTGGTGACAACGTAGGCGCCAACCAGGGGACACATCACGCCAACAAGCACCGAACCGATCAGGGCTCGCACCATGAAGCCGTACTCAAGCGGCGCGACAAAGAACTCTATCACGTCCGCTTGCTACCGTTCCCCGTCATTCGTGAGGCGCACACCGTGGGCGCCGTACAGCTGCTCCATGACTTCGGACGTAAACACCTCGTCGGGAGGGCCGCAGGCGCAGACGCGGCGGTTTAGACACAGTACCTGGTCGAAGCGTCCGGCCAGGTTGGTCAGGTCGTGGGTCGCCAGCAGGACAATGCGCCCTTCATTGCGCACTGTCTGGAGGACCTCTACGAGGCCCTCCTGGGCGCCGGCGTCCACGCCGCTGAAGGCCTCATCCAGGAGAAGCACACTCGCCTCCTGGGTGAGCGCCCTGGCCACGAATACCCTCTGCCTCTGCCCTCCCGAGAGCTCGGTCATCAGAGCGGAGCGATGGTCCGACAGGCCCACACGGCACAGGCAGTCGTCGACCAGCTCGCGATCTCTCTTGCCGGGTCGCCGGCACCATCCCAATCTGCAGCAGCGGCCCATCATGACAACGTCCATGGCGGTCACGGGGAACCGCCAGTTGACGCTCTCTCGCTGAGGCACGTAGGCCAGCGCTCCACTTCCCTTGTCCACACGGTGAAGGGTCACCTTCCCCTGGCGAACCGGGAGGAGCCCGGCAATCGCATTGAACAGCGTGCTTTTGCCGGCCCCGTTCGGTCCTACAACGCCCATCAGCGTCCCCGCACCCACGTCGAAGCTGACGTCACTCAGGGCCTTGTGCCCATCGAACTCGACGGTCACGTCCTGAAGCGACATTCTGGCGGCGTGCGGGTA
>VXOE01000349.1 GCA_009840225.1 Caldilineaceae bacterium SB0662_bin_25
AGGCAACTCCCATACATACCCAACGTTCACCGCTATGACCATCGCAAGCCCACTATAGAAATACTGACGGTATATCCCCGCCGGACAGACCGCACACAGCACACACAGAACATGGCTTAGCAGTTACGTTTTTTCTTGGTTTCATTGGCACAATCTTCCTCACCCAGTAAGACCGACCAGCATTTCATTTTGATTGTGCATGAGCGCATTTTAACACGGGAAAGCGGATTGCCGCCACGCCTACAAAGACGTACAAGCCCCCTTTCCTCTCCAATGTGGCTAAAGTATACAATCCCCCTATCTTTGCCTGCCCTGGAATGTAACCTTCGGCCGCGTACGGCCCTCTACAAGGAATCGGCCCGCATGGACGCCAAAGTCTGGGAAAGCTTAACATAGAGGGAAGCATATATGAACTTGCAGTCGAGCCACAGTTGTTTCAACACGGCAACTTCACCTTTGCTGTACCTGTTCCGTATCCTGATCATGTTCCCTTACCCAACAGCCTGGCAATGGGATCGACGAGCCACTTCTTCATCGACCTTCCCAAAGAGGCGAAGAACGCAACCGACGTCAAGAGCAGAATCAGCTCCATAGGAATCAGGTCGAGCGCCAGGAACCACTTCGACTCCTCCGACTCAGGCCCCCACACAGCAAGAGCCATGACAGCAAAAACTGCCGCAAGGCTCACCGCACCCTGAATTAAGACCCGTCTCTCCCCCACAGGACTGTCCTCCCTCTCCCGGCCGAATCCTGTTTTCGCGGCACTGTCGTATGTTATTCCCCTATCTGTCTCAGCTGCGGCTGCCGGGGAGTTCAGTAGCTGTGTCCCCTTGTATCCCCTGCACCTAAACCTGCAACATTGCCTTCTGTGCGTATCGATCCTCAATGGGCTGTACTGCCGCGGGGTAGCTGCCTAAAATCTTCACAAACGCCGCCTGGTTGACCAGACCAAGAATGGCAGCGCCGCAGTCAGGCTCCCGCCAGTGGCCCTCGACGTCTATATAAAATACATACTGCCACGGATAATCGCGGCGCGGGCGGCTCACCAACCTCAGAAGCCTGATCTGGCGGTCCGCAAATTCCCGGATGCAGGCTGACAATCCGTCCGGGTTGTGTGGCGTGGCAAAAACGATGGATGTCTTGGCATTGTCTGTCTGCCCCGCTTCGCCCTTTCCGATGACAACGAAACGTGTATAGTTGTAGCTCATGTCCTCAATGTTTCGCCGGACGATCTCCAGGCCATAAATCTCTGCGGCCAGAGAGCTGGCGATTACGCCCACATATGGCTCCGGGCACTCCGCCAGATCTTTGGCGCTGCCCGCCGTGTTATACCAGGGAACTGCCTCGAAACTGTTGCGGTTGAGAAAACCTTCGCACTGCAACAAAGCCTGTGTATGGCTGCGTACCTGCTTGATCTTGTCGCCATTGCCGGGCAACGTCAGTAAGTTGAGTTGCACGCGCATTATAATCTCACCCTGAATCCGAAAGTCATGATTCAACAACAGATCACTGGCCTTGTTAATGCTGCCGGCGACAGAGTTCTCCACCGGTATGACGCCCGCTGTGGCGCGATCGTCGTCCAGAGATGAAAAGAGTTCTTCAAACGTCTTGCAGGACAAGGTTTTGGCCCCGGCTCCGAACTCTTGATGGCTCGCTTCTTCGGCAAATGAGCCATGCTCCCCCTGAAATGCGATCACCGTCATCGGACTGCTCCTCCTATCACGAAACTGCAAGCAGATAAGGCCTCAATAACGAGAAACCGCCGTTCTCCGCCTGCCTGTGTCGGCGCGCCGTGTCAACGGTCTGCGCCGGAATCAGCAATGCGGACGCGCTGTGCAAATGTCCGGCATAGGCATATCTAAATCACGACCTCGGCCGGATACAAGCCCCGCCACGGCCCGGCCATCTCCCCCACCGGCACTTCGATCACAACCGGCACGTCCGCAGCATAAGCATCGGTCAGCGCGTCCCGCAGACTGTCGGCGGACCGTACCCGCACCCCTGAGGCGCCAAAGGACTCTGCCAGGGCAACAAAATCCGGATTCACCAGGTCCGAGGATATTGTGCGCCCGGCGTAGAGCTCCTTCTGCATGCGGCGCACGTTGCCATATGCGCCGTCGTTGAAAACGACCGAAACCGTGTTAATGCCATGCTGCACTGCCGTCGCCAGTTCCCCTGGACAAAATAGGAAGCCGCCGTCGCCGCTGATCGAGAGGACCGCTCGGTCCGGAGCCGCTACCTTTGCGCCCAGCGCAGTCGGGAGTCCCCAGCCCAGCGTCGCCTGATAATTGGGCGTAATGAATGTACGCGGCTCGTAAACCGGCATCGCCAGAATGCTGGCATAGCCGACCTGCGTGATCTCATCCACAAAGATGCCGTCATCCGGCAGCGTGTCGCGGATAGCGCGCACGAAGTCCGTCTGCGGTTGGAACGAGTCAAAGAGCGCTTCCATCTCCTTGCGCAGCGCAACCATTTCGGCCGCGCGCGATGGCCGCGGCCGGTTGTAGCGTGCCAGGACCGGCAGCAGCGCACAGAGGGCTTCCTTGCTGTCGGCCGCCACCGTCACATCCGCCAGGACGATCAGGGCCGACTCCTCGGCCGCGATGTCGATGCGAATCAGGGCCATATCGTCCGGACTCTTCCACTGGATCAACGGCTTGGTCATTCGCGTGCCGATGGCGATGACCAGATCGGCCTCTTCCCACAGCCGCTCACCCACGCCGTACGTGTGACTGAAAGGATGACGGCTGGAGAGAATGCCGCGCCCGCGCGCGCTGGCGACCACAGGCGCCTGCAGCGCTTCCGCCAGCGCACGGACCTCATCCCCCGCGTCCATTGCACCGCTGCCGACAAAAATCACCGGATTGCGTGCCTCTCCCATCAGCCGGGCAGCCTCTTCGACGGCGTCCGCATCCACCACGGGTCGTCGCACCGTCACCGGAAAGGTACTGTCGTCAAACTCCGCCTTGCCCGCCAGGACGTCCAGAGGCGCCTCCAGCCCGACCGGCCGCGGACGGCCAGAACGCATCTCGCTCAGCGCCTCAGCCAGGAGCCGCGGAATCTCGCCGGGTGTTTCGACGCGCCGCGTCCACTTCGTCAACGACCGCATGACAGCCAGCTGGTCCGGGATCTCGTGCAACATCCCGAATCCGCGGCCGAGCTGGTCCTGATGGATCTGGCCGGCCAGGCAGAGCACGGGCGCATTTGTAGCGTAGGCGGTGGCCAGCGCCGCCGTGGTGTTAAGAAAACCCGGCCCGGGCACCACAACATAGACGCCGGTCTTCCCCGAGGCGAGCGCGTAGCCGAGGGCCATGTAGGCTGCCCCCTGCTCATGCCGCGAATGAATGGCGCGTATCTGGTCGCCGGCATCATAAACCGCGTTGTAAAAATAGTCGACCTGCACGCCGGGCAGCCCGAAGATCGTGTCAATGCCATGGGAGAGCAGGCCTCGCACGAGTGCTTCGCCGCCGGTACGTTCGGTCTTCATAAGCAATAATTCCCAATGTGTGTCCCAGGGCCCGCCGCCACTTCGTTCCGACCTGAAAACGGAAACACCAAGTGCAACCACCAGACCCTAGCCATTCCGCTCTCAACACCGGGGCAAACGATCTCTCTGACAACTAACCCCTGGCCCCCAGCGTGTCGCTTATACCCAT
>VXOE01000300.1 GCA_009840225.1 Caldilineaceae bacterium SB0662_bin_25
CGTCCCTACGTGTTCCACCGTGGACAAAAGCAGTTCGCCGTTCTCCGCACCCACCGCCCTGCCCCCCGCCGCCGCCGTGCAACGTCCCGCAACCGCCTCAGGCGACTTGCCAAAAGACACGAAGATGACCACCACAGATGACGCGCCGCAATGGGCACGGCAGCTGGAAGAGCCTGAACCCGGCTGCGTCGCCATAGCCCTCTACTGCTCCCTCGGACCCAATCGGGCCGGAACATAAACACCGCCTTCGGCAACCGCCTCTGGGAGCTGCTCATGGCCGCAACCGAACCTTTCCCGCCCGACACACACCTTCTCACAGTCTGCTCCGATCCCGCGACCCTGCTCAACCTGCTGCGCGCCTGCGCCTGAGGCCCTCTTGCCGGCAGACCCTGTCCCCATGCCTGTCGGACTAACGTAACCGGTGGTACAAACATCGGGGGCAGGTCAGCCGGCTTCTATTCTTCCAGCTCGTTTAAGCGCTCCAATGCGCCGAATTAAGGTTATCTGGCATACGGCCCCAATCGTCGCCAATCAGCCTGCTCTCAAACGGCCAGCGGCCGCGGGCGCAGCCCTGACCCCGATTCCGGCAGCTATACCCTCATCTCACCCAATCCACCGGGACCTGATTCGACTGCTTGCGTCTGCAGTTACGTGTCGCCCCGCTGGCCAAAGTCAAGGACGGAGACGGACCGGTTCAATATTGGCATAATACTGGCACAGAAAAAAGACAAAATGACACAGGTATGACATAAAAATGTGGTATACTTTTTCTTAGGCATTTTTGAGCTTGGAACGTACAAACGATTCGCCGCTATCCATATCCCGCTATGCGCCGTGCATCATGCTGCCGGCCCCGAGCCGTGGCCGCCCTCACACTGACTTCAGTCAATATGTACCCGTCCCTTGGCGCCATTGATGCTCTGTGAACGCCTATGCTATGGAGGCAAAGATCATGAGGAAGATTGGGATAGCCGGGGGGCTGGCCCTCGCTTACCGGTCAGCCCGAACAGCTTCACATCCTCCCGGCTACTCGCCCGCGGACAAAATGCATCGACATCGCAGTACAGTTTAAGTCTACTCGTCTTGAGCGCCATTCTCTGCTGGTGAATCTTGGTTGTCGAGATTCTGTTCTGGCAGCCTGTTCAGGCGCTCCATTGCTCCGAACTCAGGTCAACTGGGGAGTTCACTGCAAAATACCATTTCTTTGTCCGTCAAGGGGGACCACGCTCATGAAGCTGATAAGGAAAATGGCACTTTTGGCGATCGTCCTGGCTTTGTGCGCAGTTGCCGCCATACTCACCAGCGCGCCCGCTGCGGCACAAGCCGAGCCCTGTTACCATGTACCTCCCCATGGATGGTACTTTGACATAGACTTACATAGGACGCGGGGTCCGTTCCCCACTCAAGCTGCGTGTGAGGAGGCACGCCAGGCGCTCCTTCCGACTGCCACGCCGACGCCGACTACCACGCCGACACGGAGGCCGACACGGAGGCCGACACCGAGGCCGACTACCACGCCGACTGCGACTGTCACTCTGACACCGACTACCACTGAGACGCCTGACCCGAATGCCACGGCGACAACGACTGCGAACGCCACGCCTGACCCGAATGCCACGGCGACACCGACAGCGACTGCCGCGCCAACGCCGGCCGCGCTGCGGGCGCCGGCGCTGACCGCACAGCCGGCTGCGGGCGCGGTGGAACTGCGTTGGACTGCGGTGACCGCGGCGGTGTCGTATGAGCTGTGGGTCTGGTGGAGCGGGGAGAGCGGCTGGCAACAGCTCGGAGGCGGAGACGGTCTGACCGGCAGAAGCTACAGGCACTCGGGCGTTACGCCCGGGACGACCTACTACTACACCGTCCGCGCCGTGAACGCGGCCGGTGAGAAGAGCGCATGGCCGGGCGCCGAGAGCGGCAATCATCATGCCTCGGCGACACCGACTTCAAACGCGGCTGCGACGACCACTGCGACGACCACTGCGACGCCGATTGCCACAACGACGCCGATTGCCACAACGACGCCGATTGCCACAACGACGCCGGCATCTGCGCTGCCGGTTCCACAGCTGACCGCGCAGGCGGGCGCGGACGCGGTCGAGTTGCGTTGGACGGAGGTGTCGGGTGCCGTGCGCTACGAACTGATGACGTGGTGGGATCCGCTGCCCGCCTGGCAACCGATTGGAGGAGCCAACCTGACCGGCGCGTCGTTCCGGCACACCGACATTACGGTGGGGACGACCTACTACTACACCATCCGCGCCGTCAACGCCGCCGGCGAGACAAGCGGCTGGCTGGGTGCGGAGACGAACCGGTATCCGTCTGTGACCGCATCGCAAGGGGTGCCGGCTGGCGCGACCTCAACTGCCACACCGACGCCGACCGCAACTGCAGTCGGGCTTTCGACACCGGCGCTGACCGCGACGGCGACAGAAGGCGGCGTGACGCTGCGTTGGGGCGCTGTGCAGGGCGCGGTGCGCTACGATCTCATGACCTGGTGGGACGCCGAGACCGGCTGGCAGCCGATCGGGGGCGCCAACCTGACCGGCGTCTCCTACACGCACACGGGCGTTACGGCCGGGACGACCTACTACTACACCATCCGCGCCGTGAACGCCGGCGGAGAAACAAGTGCATGGCTGCTGCAATACGCGTCGGCAACCGCCGTGCAGCCGCGTTGACGCCATGTCATCTACTTAGCCATTTCTCGCAACGACAGAACCCCATCGACAGTTTGAGAAGGCCGGACAAGCAAACGTCAATGAGCCTTAATCTGTGCCCTGCAAGACTGGCATGAACTCCTCCACCACATCAGGACAATCTGGTGGAACGTGGGTGTCCGGTGCTTCGGGCTGGAGCCGGGCACACAATAGGATGAGGGCCCAGTTTAAATGCACTGTAGAGTGAATCATCCGGCTATCGTTCTGGCCATGTTGTTGGGCGTTCTGTCAATCGGGGTAGGACCGGCGGCGGTGTAGGAATACACACTTGCCAGGTCTGTCCTGGATATGCAGGTGAGTGGCACTACAGCTGAACTTGGTTGCGGTCCGGTAGAGGGAGCGGACCGTCACGCCCTATAGCAGTACGATAGCGAAAACGAGTTCACCCGGCTGGACAACAACGATCTGACCGACACGAGCTTTACCGTCACAAACCTTACGCCTGGTGTTGCCTGCTGGATTACGGTTCAGGCATTCGGTTCGGATGGAAGCAAAAGTTCCTATTCAGAAATAGTCAGCAGGGCGATATCGCAATAGCAGGTCATGAAGCGCGGATATTGCGCGCAGCATTCCCCTCTCCGCCCTCCACCCCTGTCTGGTAAGATTCTTACCAACATCCGCAGACTGTAAGCTCTCCTCCCCCAGTCCCGGACAAAAAGCAACTCTCCGCGCCCCTCCGCGTCCTCCGTGGACAAAAAAGGTGTAAGCAGTTCTCCGTGCCTCTCCGTGTCCTCCGTGGACAAAAGCAGTTCGCCGTTCTCCGCGCCCCTCCGCGTCCTCCGCGGACAAAAAAGCAGTTCGCCGTTCTCCGCGTCCCTCCGCGTCCTCCGCGGACAAAAAAGGTGTAAGCAGTTCTCCGTGCCTCTCCGTGTCCTCCGTGGACAAAAGCAGTTCGCCGTTCTCCGCGCCCCTCCGCGTCCTCCGCG
>VXOE01000110.1 GCA_009840225.1 Caldilineaceae bacterium SB0662_bin_25
AACTCGCCAAACCTCCAGTCCTTTACGTCTGGTGGGGTCGGAGATTTTTATAAGACACAGCCGTAGGGGCACCCCTTGTGGGTGCCCCTTCCCTCCACCCGCCCCGCCAACAGAGTAACCCTCATACATCTTCTGGGGCGCCTCCTGTGGGCGCCCAATCCCCACTCCCTTCATCAGAACAGGTAACCCACAAAAACGCGCATAAAACGCCCAAAATCAGTCCCCCCAACCCGGCCAATCCGCTGGCGCCATCGACTCCCTTCGTGCTAAAATACGCCCCGTGAAGCCTCTCTGGCTTGGATTGTCTTTCAACGCCAACCAACACAACAACTCTGCGGACGGCGCCGGCGACGGTTCCGTCGCATGAGGAGAGAATATGCGGTCAAGAGAGATTCTGCAGCCACACCCACAAGATATACCGAATGTCGGGCCGGGCCAGAACCGTAACGGCTCCCGGCTAGGAAAACCCTATCGCCTTGGCGGCCCTGCCCCCGATGAAGGCCGTCGCGTCACCAAAGAAGAGTACTTCGAAAGGTGGTACGAAAACCCCTACCCCGATATCGACGTTAGCTACGAATGGAATAACGGCATCCTGGAGGCCAAACCCTTGCCCAATCGCCCCCAATTGGACCTCTACAACTGGTTTCTCTCCCTCCTGCAGCGAAACATCGAGACCTTCAAGCACGCGGCCCTTCTCAATCTGGAAACCGGCTTCGAACTGAAAATGCCCGACCCGAATGAACCTTCCGGACACAGGGAAGCCGTGCGTAAACCCGATGTCGGCGTCATCTTGGACACAAATCCCACGTACTGGGGCCGCCTCGACCAGCGTCACTTCGAAGGCGTCTGCGACCTTGTAGTGGAAGCGGTCTCCGACTCCACCGCCGCGGAAGTCCTGCGCGACACCGCGGAGAAAAAGGAAGACTATGCACTCGGCGGGGTAAGAGAGTACTTCATTCTCGACCCAAAAGGCGAGCACATGCGCTTCTACCGCCTCGCCTCCGATCGGCGCTATCAGACCATTCAACCGCATGAAGGCGTGATTCGCTCGGATGTAATGGAAGGTCTGCAGTTTCGGCTGGAAGACCTGTATCGTATGCCGGACCACGAACAACTGGCGCTGGACCCCGTTTACCGGGGCTACGTACTACCCGGCTATCACGTCTTGGCAACTAAAGCCGAGAGCGAAGCACAGCGCGCCCACCACGAAGCACAGCGCGCCGATCAGGAAGCACAGCGCGCCGACCACGAAGCACAGCGCGCCGACCACGAAGCCGCCGCCCGCCAACAGGCCGAAGACCATGCGGCCGCGCAAAAAGCGGCCCGTCACCTGGCCGAAGAACGAGCTACAACGAGTGAAGAACAGCTGCGCCAGTTGAGAGAAGAGCTGGACAGGCTGCGCAAGAACCTAACTTAGGCAATCTGACATTCTGTCTCGCTGGCGCCCTGTGCCCCCGTTTTCGCTCGTCCAACACCTTCTACAGCGCGTGGCGTCACACCTGACACGAATTCACGCCGCCAAACCCTCACGTTTAACCCTCGAAAAGGAGCCACCATGGGCATCAGCCTCGGCATCGTCGGCCTCGGATCCTTCGGCAGCTCATTCGCCAACCTCTTCATGAGCCACCCCCTCGTCGACCGCATCGCCCTCTGCGACCGCGAACCCGACCGCATCGCCCGCTTCGCCGGTCTCGACCACTGGCAAGCCAAGTTTCATCCCCGCGACGCCTACGCCTCCCTCGACGAAATCTGCGCCAGCGACGTAGACGCCCTCGCCCTCTTCACCCAGCCCTGGCTTCATGCACCCCAGGCCGTCCAGGCCATGGAGGCCGGTAAACACGTCTACAGCGCCGTGCCAATCGTGATGTTGCCCGACGGCGACGAAATCCTTGATTGGTGCGCCCGCCTCGTCGAAACCGTGGAACGCACCGGCCAGTCCTACATGCTGGGCGAAACGACCTTCTACCGGCCTGAGGCAATCTACTGCAGACGCCGCAACCAGGAAGGCGCCTTCGGGGATTTCGTCTACAGCGAAGGAGAGTACTACCACGACGTCGACAGCCCCAGCAGCAACCTGCGCCTCGTCCAGGCACACAGACTCGCCGGCCAGGCCGGTGAGGAATGGATCGCCGCCAGGGACGACTACATAGGCAGAGGGATTCTCACAGGCCCCATGCACTATCCCACACACTCCACCAGCGGCCCCATGAGCGTGATGAACGCCCGCGCCCGCAAAGTCTGTGCCTGGGGCTACGCCAACCGCACCGACGATACCTACTTCAATGACCAGGGCTACGCTTTCAGCAACGAGACCGCCCTCTTCCAAATGAGCAACGGCTCAACCATGCGCATCTGCGAACTCCGCGAAATAGGCCTCCACAACCGCGAGACCTTCCGCATCTACGGCACCCAGGGCAGCTTCGAAAACGACCACTGGTGCGACAAAGAGAGCCGCACGCCCCTCACTCCCCAGGAAATGCGCCACCGCCTGCCATCCGAAGTAGAAGACGCCTTCCGAACCGTCAGCCGCACCTCCGAAGTCTACGGCGGCCACGGCGGCTCACATCCCTTCCTTGTCCATGAATTCGTCGAAGCCGTACACCAGGAACGCCAGCCAGCCATCCACGTCTGGTCCGCAGTACGCTACATGGCAGCCGGCGTCATCGCCCACAAGTCCGCTCTGAAGGATGGGGAAATTCTGTCCATACCCGACTGGGGAGACGGGCCCGGCGCCTGACCGCGCGCCTTCACACCAGATTTACGAGCCAGCCGCGGTGGAGGACCCACTCGTCCTCCACCGGTTCCCACCGTAGCTCGAAGGAATTCTGCCCCTGCGTCTGCACCAGGAAACAGCGCCAGCCTACGCCGTCAACTTCCTCGACCCACTGTCGGCCCAATGCGATGACGAAATGCGTGCTACCCTGCCATACAAACGATCTGGGCGCAATCTTACCCGCCGGCAGCGCACGCACCGCCACGCGTACCTTCTCGTCGATCGCTACCTCTTGACCCATCAATCAGCCTTGTCCGTCGCATAGGACAGCAGCATCTCCAACGCACACTGCGCGCTCAACAGCTTGTTCCCCCGCCTGTCTGCCGGCCACACCGCATCCTCCGCCCGGCTCGTGCCGTCCCTCGCCGCAAGATGCAGATAGACCAGCCCCATTGGTTTCTCAACAGTACCCCCTGGGCCCGCCACACCCGTGATCGACACCGCCACGTCCGCATCGTACTCCCGCAACGCACCGAATGCCATCTGCCGCGCCACCGTCGCGTTGACGGCCCCTTCGCGCAACAGGACCTCTCCGTCTACCCCGAGCAGCCTCTCCTTGGCCGCATAACTGTATACCCCCGCGCTCCCCAGGAACCAGTCCGAGCTGCCCGGAATCTCCGTCATCAGATGACCGACCAGCCCGCCCGTGCAGCTCTCCGCCACCGCAACCGTTAGACCCGCCCGCCGCAGCGCGAATCCCGCCTCCTTCGCCAGCCCCGTCAGGCCCTTCTCATCCGTGGGCTCACTACCCTGATTCGCCATATTAACTCTTTACACTCCTTTACCTGCTAGATTCCTGCCCAAAGGCCCCCTCAACACCCCCGTAGGGGCACCCCTTGTGGGTGCCCTTTC
>VXOE01000171.1 GCA_009840225.1 Caldilineaceae bacterium SB0662_bin_25
ATTTATTTTTTTTTTAAAAAAAAAAAAAAAAAATAATAAAAAAAATTTGAGGGGGGGGGGGGGGGGGCGGCGTCCCCCCCGGGGGGGGGGGGGGGGCCCCCCCCCCCCCCCCACGCCCCCCCCCCAACAACATGCCTACTCGACCTGGTGCCGTCCAGCCAGCGGGTGCCATTGCGACCGGACAAGACCCGCCAGCGCTCCGGACTTGGCCGGCGTCCGGCTTTTCACACGAGGAAAGCCCCAATCGGGCCCTTCAGACGGCGCCAAGTCCATCGCGGGCCGCTACAGGAGTCCCCACCATCCGGCAATCCCCAGTCCGGACAGACCGACTTAGTGAACGGATCGAAAGTTTCACTCCGGCCAAAAAAAGGGGGGCGCCGAGATCCGAAAGTCCCTCTAGCGGACCGGTTCGTCTATGGGAGATTCTTGATCAGGGGGGAGTGTTGCCCTAAAGAGGAGCGGGTGCCTGAAAACAGCAGTTGCGGCCTGCGCACGGCACAACGCTATCAACGGCAGCCGCCGATTACAACGATAAACTCGCCCAGCAACTTCCTGTCCGCGACCGCCTCCAACAGGGAACCAACTGTTCCCCGCTGCACACGCTCGTGCAGTTTCGTCAAATCGTTCGCCACAGCGGCCGGCCGGTCCCCGTACACCGCAAGTGCATCCGCCAGAAATGCCCCCAGCCGGTGCTGGCTCTCGTAAAAGACCAGCGTGTGCGGCGAGTCGACGTCCACCTCCAGAAACCGTCGCCGCGCCGCCGTCTTCCGCGGTGCGAAGCCCCGAAACGTAAAACTGTGCAACGGCAGCCCCGAGAGAATCAGCGCCGTGATCAGACCCGTCGGCCCCGGAACTGCCGAAACCGGCAGCCCCTCCTCCACTGCCCGCCGCACCGCCGTAAAGCCCGGATCCGAGATGCCCGGCGTGCCCGCGTTCGTCACCACCGCCACCGAACGCCCGCCCCGCAGCGCGCCCACGATCCGCTCTACCGCCTGCTGTTCATTGTGTTCGTGGTATGAAAACTGGGGCGTGTCGATGCCGTGATGTTTCAGCAACCGACCGGTCTTGCGCGTGTCCTCCGCCGCAATCAGATCCACCGAACGCAGCGTTTCCAGCGCTCGCAGCGAAATATCACCGAGGTTTCCAATGGGCGTGGCGACCAGATAGAGCATATCGGCCCCTTAGCCGCCTGGCCGGCAAACTCCTCCGACCAGGACCTTATCCCCGGCAACTGGGCCGCCGTGGTTCCGGCTCGCACTGTCAAGGCGATCTGTCTTCACCGCTCTGCCCCGCCCGCAAACGCCTCGATCGCCGCAAAGAGCCGCTCCAGGTCCGAAGGCCACACCTCGCCCATATGCCCGATTCGGAACGCCTTGCCCCTGTACGGACCATATCCATTGGCGACCTGCATCTCTTGGCTTCCCAGGAACCCGCTGAGCTTGCCGATATCCAGTCCTCTGCCGTTTTCAACAGTCGTCACCGTGTCCGATTCGTACCCGCTCTCCGCCATCAGCCCGAACCCGTTCGCCACCGCCCATTCGCGGCTCATCTGCCCGCAGAATGCATGACGGGCATAGCGCGCCTCCAGCCCCTCGGCAAAGATCCGGTCAAGCTGTACGCTCAGCGCACGCATCAGAGAGATAGCCGGCGTGGCCGGAGTCGTGCTCCGCTGCCGGTACTTGTCTAGCTGCAGAAAATCGAAATACCAGCCGCGATTGGGAACCGTAGCCGCACGTGCCATCAACCGGTCGCTCACCGCCGCAAACGCCAGCCCCGGCGGCACCGCCAGTGCCTTCTGCGAAGAGGTCAGCAGCAAATCCAGCCCCCACTCGTCAAAAGGCAGCTTCACCCCGCTGAACGAAGACACCGCATCCACCAGCACAAGCGTCTCCGGGCTGACTCCCCGCACACTCGCCGCGATCGCATCGATTGGGCTCGCCGCGCCCGTGCTCGTCTCATTGTGAACGACCGTGATCGCGTCCACCGGGCCGTCCGCAAGCGCCCCCCGCAGCGCCTCCTCAACCTGCTCCGGCTTGACCGCCGTACACCACGGCACTTCGACCCCGATAGCTTCCTTGCCGCATCCGACCGAAACGTCATGCCATCGCTGGCTGAACGCCCCATTGACAAAATTGATCACCCGTCCGCCCACAGCGTTCCGGATAGCCGCCTCCTGCAGCCCAGAGCCCGACGCCGCAACCGTGAAGACCCGCGCCTTCGTCCAATACAGCGCCTGCAGCTGCTCGCTGCACTTCCCGAAAAGCGACTCCAGCTCATCGCTGCGGTGACCGATCATCGGCGCACCCTGCGCCGCCAGCGTCGCCGGATGCACGTCGGTCGGCCCCGGCACAAACAGCCTCTGTGGAGGCTTATCCGCCGGCGTTACAAAATCGGCTCTCTCCCACCTAGCCCTCGACGTACCGTCTAGGGCCTCAGTATTTCGAACTGTCGCAGTCATTGAAATCAGTTTCCTCTAGAGTAGTGGACTCGCCACAACCGAATTAGGGCCTGTTGACATTTCAACCGGCTACCCTTACCGTAGGGGCACCCCTTGTGGGTGCCCTGTATTTGCCATCCTCCTGGCACTTCGCGTGACTTCGCAGTTCTAAAGAAAGGTGTTCTCCGCGTCCTCCGCGGACAAAATGGGTGGTCTTCGCGACGCTTCGCGTGCCTTCGCGGATCTATTGATTTTGCTTCTCACAACCCCAAAATGTCAACGGAGCCTGGTAGACCGGCCGGAATCTATCCGTCGCCCGCCCTCAACCGCATACCAGGCGGCAGAGGGATCTGCCTTACGCCTCCACCGGCTCCACGCAGCCTGGCTCGTCATTGCGCGGGTTGTTCACCGTCCTGCTCACCGCCACGGCCTCCATCTCCCCGCCCTCGTAAGGCCGCATCAGGTGTAGCAGCGTATCCGCCTTCTGCACGCTCGCATCCAGCCACTCGTCGTAGTCCTCCCGGTCGAGAATGACCGGCATGCGGTGATGAAGCGGCCCCATGAACGCATTCGCATCCGTCGTCAGCAGAGTACACGACTCGATCACCGAGCCGTCCTGCTCCCAGTGTTCCCACAACCCCGCAATCCCAAAAACTTCGCCCGACGCCAGACCGATCAGATACGGCTGCTTGCCGCCCTTCTCCTTCTTCCACTCATAGAATCCATCAGCCGGCACAATACAGCGCCGGTACTTGTAAGCAGCCCGGAACGAGGGCTTCTCCGCCGCCGTCTCCGACCGCGCATTGATCATCCTGCTCCCGATCTTCGGGTCCTTCGCCCAAAACGGAACCAGCCCCCAGTTCAGATAGGTCGCCTCCCGCAATCCACCATGCGGATTCGTCCGCACCGCCAGCACCGGCTGAGTCGGCGCAATGTTGTACCGCGGCCCCGTCTGCGGCGCCTCATCCAGCTCAAACAACATCTGCAAATTCTGCGGCGAAGCCCGCAACACAAATCGTCCGCACATCGCTGCCTCCCATGTCCATCCACGCACAAACAGTGTTTGCCTATTCTCCTTTCGATCTTAGCCACAGCCCCCCTCCCCTGTCAACAAACCTGTCGAATAGACACATCTGACAGTGCCGCCCATCTTAACCGAGTAGATATACGTCGTCGACGTATCA
>VXOE01000257.1 GCA_009840225.1 Caldilineaceae bacterium SB0662_bin_25
CCGCCAGTCCCATCAGGTCCCCTTACGTGCCGGCCTTGTTCCTGCCCTCGCACCCTCCCCAACAGACGGACTCCCCCGTACGGCCAGGCCTGACGCCTGCACTGCGTCTCGCCCAAAGACGGTACACAACGCCAGCCACCGCTGGCGCCGATTCCCCGCCAGACTGTTCCCACCCCAAATCCGGCAGGCACCCCCGCGTTCCCTTCCTGTTGATGCATAAACTCTACTGCGGTAGGATAGTGGAAATGGAGGAAATCTGTTTCTCTACCGCCACCCAACTGATTCGTGCCATCCACGCGCGCGAACTCTCTGCGCAGGACGTTGTTGCCGCATTTCAAGCGCGGCTTGAGTCGGCTAACGCCCGGCTGAACGCCGTAACGGTGACTGCCGAGGACGCCCTGGAGCAGGCCAGATTGGCCGACGAACGGCAGGCGCAGGGCGAGCAGCTTGGCCCTCTGCACGGCCTGCCCTTCACAGTCAAGGACACATTCGATACTTCCGGTCTCCAGAGCCGGTTGGAAACCCGCATTCGCAAGAGGCTCGTCGCCCGTACAGACGCGACCGTCGTCGCCAGGATGAAGCAGGCCGGGGCGATACTTCTCGCCAAAACCAACTGCCCGCCATCGGGTAGCGGCGCCGATACCGAGAACGCGATAGTCGGTCAAACATACAACCCGCACAACGCCAGCCGCTCCCCTGGCGGCAGCAGCGGTGGGGAAGCAGCTCTGATAGCGGCCGGCGCGTCTCCTTTAGGTCTTGGCAGCGATACCGGTGGCGGTCTTCGCATCCCCGCCGCCTTCTGTGGCATCACCGCCCTCAAGCCCACGCAGGGCCGCGTCCCCAACTCAGGCGTCTACAATCAGCCGGGAGGGCTCACCGACCAGCGCACGCAAATCGGCCCCGCGGCCCGCCGCACTGAGGACCTCCTGCTCGCCCTGAGGACGATTTCCGGCCCCGACTATCGCGATGCCGGCGTCGTCGCCAAACCCATTTACGATCCGGGCCAGCTCCCCTTGCGCGACCTGACCATCGCCTCCTTTCCCTACGACCCCGCCTCACTGGTGACATCCGCGGTGGCTAATGCAGTTGGCGCCTCGGGGCAAGCCTTGGCACGCGCCGGTGTCCAGGTCGTCGAAAACCAGCCCCTCGACCTGGTCGGAGGCGCACGCGATCTCGATCGCGGCTGGCGTCACATGGCCGGGACCAGGGGTCAGGATGTCGTTGAGCTCCTTCACGCTTGGGACCAGTTCCGCACAAATCTGCTCCAGTTTATCCGCTACTACGATGCCATACTCTGTCCCGCTGTCCACCACACCGCGCCTGCCATCGGAACCCGAGACAACCAGCGTTTCGACTACACCGTCCCTTTCAACTTGACAGGCTATCCCGCCGCCGTAGTTCCCGTTGCCGCAGATGACCAGGGCCTCCCTGTCGCTGTGCAGTTGGTTTCCCATCCGTGGCGGGAGGACATCGTGTTGGCGCTGGCTGCGGTCCTGGAAGAGGAATTTCAGGACTGGCAAGACGCGCCCGACGGCCGCGCGAAACCACAGCGCCGGTCCGGCGTAGAGTAAGCACAGGCATCAAAACTGAGGAGGCACTGATGCAAGAAGAACGCCGGGCTGAAAACGAGGATCGGAACGAAGAAGAAGAGGCCGCGGACTTCAGCAAGAGCGACGACTTGGCCCTAGAGATTCAACAGCTGGTCGAAGCCATGGCTCGCGCTGCGCGCAACGTCTGGAGCAGCGACGAGCGTCGCCAACTGGAGAACGATCTGCGCCGCGGGCTTGGGGCACTGCTGGGTAGCCTCGAAGAGGCCCTTGACCGATTCGGTCGCAGCGAGCAGGGCCAGGATCTTCAGGAACAGGCCACCAGAGTGGCAAACCGTGTTCGCGAAAGCGAACTCGCCGCTGAACTGAAGGAAGGACTGACCGTCGGACTCAGGTCTGCCGCCGATGAAGTCCGGAAGTTCGCGGACAGCTTCGAAGAGAAACACACGCAATCTCCCCCGTCTCAAGATATTCCTGTGGAATCTGACAATGATGAGAGCAGCGAGGAGGTAAAGCAAGAGGATTAGTAGCTTGTCCTGCTTGGAATCCAATACACTCTCAAGGAATTGAGAAGAATACTTTTGCTAGCTTCAAGATTCCCTGACTCCACGGCACACGGTGCGAGACGCCGCTGCTTCCTTCAAAGCTGGCCAGGTTTTCGATATACCAGACGTAGTTCCGTACAAGCGCGTCCTGGTTGCTGTACTTTGGGTTCCATCCAAGAATCCGCTGGGCCTTGGCTACATCCACAAAAGAGTCGGTCGCTGCTGTCTCATATACCCACTTGTAGAGCGGCGAAATCCCCAGTCTTTCCAGCAATCGCAATGTCCAGATTGCTGGCGCGGCCGGCAGCGGGATGATGCGTTTGCCGTGACCGGCGAAGTCGAGGACGGCCTGATAGTCTTCCTTCATCGTAGCAAACTCAGTCGCACCAATGTTAAACGTATCGTTGACTCGTGAGCTTGGCAGTGTGGCCGCTAGGAAAATCGCAGAGCACAGGTCCTCTACGTCCAGCAACTGGTACCGGTTTTTCCCACTTCCCAGCATAGGAAAGTTCTTGCCGTCCTTTGCCCAATCATAGAACAAGGCGAAGACCCCTAGCCGCTCAGGGCCGACAAAAGATTTGGGACGAATGATGGGTACACACATCCCCCTCTCCCTGAACTCCTGGCAAATCTCCTCGGCCGCGATCTTGGCTTCGCCGTAAGGGCCGACCCCGTGCAGCCGGTCGTCTTCCTTCAGCGGATGGTGGTCTGGAATTCCGTAGACAGCCGTGGACGAAATGTGAATTAACCTGTCTATTCCCGAATCGTATGCCGCCTCCAGCACGTTGCGTATCCCGTCAACATCCGTCGAAAAGATCTCCTCCGCGCTGTACAAAGGCAGGGCAGCCGCTGCGTGAACCACTAGGTCCACACCTTCCATCGCCGCGCGCACGACCTCGACGTCGCGAATGTCCCCATCCAGGACCTTGACGGAATCACTCTCAGGATAGTCGAAAGGGGCAACGTCGAGCGATACAACCTGGATTCCCCTCTCACGCAGGTAGCGAACAAGATTGATGCCAAGGAAGCCGGCGCCGCCGGTTACAAGACAGGTACCTACGGCTCTCCGGCCTTCAGCCTCCTCATCTTCTGATTTGCCTTCTGCCCCAATTGGCGGGGAAGACTCGGGACCGGTGCTTTCTGAGCGATGGGATCGATTCATCAGCTGGCTCGGTTCGGCCGTTTAAGCGCGCCTGCTTCGGTCTCCTGGCAACACTCGACGGAGGTCAAACTGATGGATGCCTTCCAGTTCTTAAGCAGCGTTTCAGTCGATTCAAAAGCCAGCTCTTTAGGGATCTCTTCCTCACAAAACCACCCCGCGTCCTGCGCGTCGTCTGCGACAAACGGTATCTCCGGCGAACCGGCTGGTTCCCCCTGAAACGCCAGCACTATTCCTATGCGTTCGCCTTCGCCATTGACCATCGGGAAGATATCGATCAAGTCGCCGATTCTTGTTCGCAAACCGACCTCTTCCTGCAGCTCCCGCTGCAGCGCCTCATGGGGCATCTCCCCGGCATCCATGTATCCGCCGGGTAAGGACCACGCCCCCTTCCCCGGGTCCACCGCCCGTTGAATTAACAGGACCTTTTCGCCATGCTGTATGAGTGCAATGACCGCCACCTTGGGATCGAGGAATTGGACGAATTCACACGCCGAGCAGACCGGCCGCAAGGCATTGAATCGCACCTCTTCCACTACCGGACTGGCGCAAAAAGGGCAATATCGGAACGTCCTGGTCATTCTGACAAGTATAGCACCTGGCCTGTGGAAGTGGTATACTTGGTGCACCATAGAAGCCGCCCAACCCACCTCTATGACAAAGCCGGTAACACTGCTGCAAGAACGTCCTGCAAAGGGCGCCCTGACCAGGACTGGTGGATTCTTGAAGGGATTCAGCCATACGCTCCAGCCCTACATCGGTTGCCGATTCGGATGCAGCTACTGCTACGTAAGCCAGTCCAACGTTCACCGCTTTTACAACGGCGGCATGGAGTGGGGAAGCTACGTCTATCCCAGAGTAGGAATCGCCGAACGACTTGAAACGGAGCTGGCAGCCCTTCATCGTCGTGACGCCCTTGAGCGGACAGCGATCTTTATGTCGTCGTCAACGGATCCATATCAGGGCGCGGACCTTACTTATCGATTGACCCGCCAGTGTCTCTCTGTGTTTCAAATATATCCGCCTGGCCTGCTCGTGATCCAAACCCGCGCGCCGCTCGCGGCAAGAGATTTCGACGTCATGGCAGCGCTGGGGAAACGGTGCCTGCTAAACCTGACCATTGAGACGGATAGAGATGATGTGCGTCGTGTCCTGACGCCCCATTGCCCGTCGATTCAACAGCGTCTTGAGACGGCCCGCCAGGCTCGCAACCACGGTATCGCTACCCAGTTGACGGTGAGCCCATGCCTTCCCTTTTCTGGGGTGGAGGCTTTTGGGCAACTCCTTCTGGAAGCTGGCGATCGGGTAATCGTGGACAGCTATGTTGACGGGGACGGCGGCGGCGGCAAGCGTACGGCGCGCACCGCGATTCCGGGTCTGTATGCCCGGTCGGGATGGGAGGACTGGCGCTCACATGAGGCTGCTCTTTCCCTGTACGATTGGTTGAGTCGTCGTATCGGAAACTCGGCGGCCTGGTCTCAGGAGGGCTTCACGCGCCAAGCCCGGAGCATTACAGGCAATGTTTGCTGACAGCGGTCCTGAGGGAGTAAGGTCAATCACATGAAAGCTGCATACGGAGGAATCGAGGCAGGCGGAACCAAGTTCGTCTGCGCAGTCGGCACGGGCCCGGATGATATCCGCGCCGAAATCCGCCTCCCTACCGAGTCGCCGGAATCCACCCTGGGCAACGTCATCGACTTCTTTCGCCAACAGCAAGTGCGCCATGAGATTGCTGCCATCGGTGTCGCCTCTTTCGGGCCCGTTGACCCGGATCCCGACTCACCAACTTTCGGCTACATTACCAATACGCCCAAACCGGGATGGGCCAACACACCGGTGGCCCCGACGCTTAGGGACGCCTTCGACATACCCATAGGCTTTGACACGGACGTAAACGTCGCCGCCTTGGGCGAACACAGTTGGGGCGCCGCCCGCGAAATGGATACATTTGTGTATCTTACAATTGGCACCGGCATTGGTGGAGGTGGCATGGTGAATGGCGAACTAATCCATGGCCTGATCCATCCGGAGATGGGCCATATCGCCATTCCACATGACTGGGATCGTGATCCCTTTGCCGGCACCTGCCCATTTCACGGTGACTGCTGGGAAGGCTTGGCCAACGGGCCCGCCCTGGAGGCGCGCTGGGGCCAGCCCGGCGAACTGCTTCCACCCGCTCACGAAGCTTGGGCGCTGGAGGCACACTATCTCGCCTTGGGCGTCACCAGCATTATGATGATTCTCTCTCCTCAGCTTGTAGTGATGGGTGGCGGAGTCATGGAGCAGGAACATATCTTCCCTCTCATCCACCGAGAGGTGAAATCTCTGCTCAATGGTTACATTCAGAGTCCGACGGTGTTGGAGGGGATGGACAGCTACATCGTGCCGCCTGCCTTGGGGGGGCGCTCCGGCGCGCTTGGCGCCATTGCCCTGGCCGAACGCGCTCTTCACGCCTCCTGAACCACCATGACCTCTCTGCCGCAATTCCTCCTACTGCCCCACACTGTATGACCGTCCCATTTGACCCCACCGAGCATCCGCACCGGCGCCGCAATCTGCTCACCGGAGAGTGGGTACTTGTCTCTCCCCATCGAATGAGACGCCCTTGGCAAGGCCAGACGGAAGCCGCGCCCTCCCAATCCCTGCCAGAGTACGACCCTACCTGCTATCTCTGCCCCGGCAACGAACGCGCCGGCGGGCAGGTCAATCCGGCCTACACGCACACCTTCGTCTTCGACAACGACTTTGCCGCTTTGCGTGCCGATACGCCGGACGGGACGCTTCAGAAAAACCCCCTCTTCCAATCTCAGGCCGAAACGGGAGTCTGCCGCGTCGTCTGTTTCAGCCCGCGACACGATCTGACACTGGCGCGCATGGACCTTCCCGACATTCGCCGCGTTGTGAATCTGTGGGCTGAACAAGTGGAAGAACTGAGCCGGGACGAGCGGATAGGCTACGTCCAGCTCTTCGAGAATCGAGGCGCCATGATGGGCAGTTCAAATCCCCACCCACATGGCCAGGTATGGGCGACCCGCCGCATTCCCACAGAGCCGGTCAAAGAAGATCGAGAACAGAGGGCCTATTTTGAAAGCGAAGGCGCCCCCCTTCTGATAGACTACCTGATCGCCGAGCTGGCAGCAGAGGAAAGAGTTGTAGTAGAGAATGAGGACTGGGTCGCGATAGTTCCCTTCTGGGCCGTTTGGCCGTTCGAAACAGTTCTGCTGCCTCGGCTCCACCGCCAACACCTGCCCGAACTCTTACCAGCGGAGCGAAACTCCCTCGCCCATCTCCTCAAACGCCTGCTGACTCGCTATGACAACCTCTTCGAGACCAGCTTTCCCTATTCTATGGGCTGGCACGGAAGGCCCGCCTCTGCAGACGATCACGCCCACTGGCAACTTCACGCACACTTCTACCCGCCTCTCTTGCGCTCGGCAACCATCAGGAAGTTCATGGTCGGCTACGAGATGCTGGGAACCCCTCAGCGCGACCTCACCCCCGAGCAGGCCGCGCAACGCCTGAGAATGCAATCCGAAACGCACTACCTGGACCGATGAGTACCTTCGCCGTCCCTGCGATAGGCTTCCCTGGCAGCCAGATAAGCATCGCCACCGTGGCAATCGTTGATCACGATCAACGGGAACTCTTCCACCTCCAGCTCACGCACCGCCTCGCTTAGAAGATCGGGATAGGCAAGCAGGCGGCTACTGCGAATCTGGCGGGCAAGCAGGGCGGAAGCGCCCCCAACAGCCCCAAAATAGACCGCCCCGTGACGCACGAGCGCTTCCTTGACCTCCTCTGAACGACTTCCCTTACCAATCAGACCGGCTACGCCTCGCTCCAATAGAGGCAAAGTATAGGGGTCCATGCGGCCGCTCGTAGTTGGCCCGGCCGGCCCAATGACCGCGCCCGGTTTGGCCGGCGCCGGCCCTACATAGTAAATGACCTGGCCCGACAGGGGTAGAGGTAACTCTTCGCCCCTCTGCAGCGCCGCCACCAGCCGCTTGTGCGCAGCGTCCCTGGCAGCGTATATCGTGCCCGTCATGACGACCCGTTCACCTGCCCGCAGCGACTTCACCGTGGCCTCGTCAAGGGGCGCCTTCACTGTTCTTGACATCACATCTCCAATGTTGCGCGCCGCGGCGCAGAGCAGTTCAGGTTCACTGCAACCGGCAAAGCCGCGATGTGCGTCGCCACTAATTCAACGTGGACGGCCAGTGCGGTAACAACGCCCCCTAGCCCCTGCGGTCCGATCCCAAGTCCGTTGATGGCGTCGACCAATTCGGCCTCGAGTCTCGCCACGTGCGGTTCAGGACTTACGCTGCCGATCGGACGCAGCAGAGCTTTCTTCGCCGCCAACCCCACAGTGTCAAGTGAGCCGCCAATGCCCACGCCCACAATTAGGGGCGGGCAAGCATTCGGACCTGCCTTCTCAACTGTCTCTATCACGAACTGCTGTACTCCCTCTTCCCCAATGGCCGGCGGGAACATCTGGGCCCGGCTCATCAGTTCCGCCCCGAAGCCCTTCTGCAACGTGCTTATTCGCAGCCTGTCGCCGGCAACGATCTCCCAATGTATCAATGCTGGCGTGTTGTCGCCAGAGTTGACTCGCAGCAGCGGATCGCTTACAACCGATTTTCGCAGATCCGCATAGGCATCGCGGGTTGCGTCCTGCAATGCCGCATCGATCTCTCCCCCGCTGAAATGCACGTCTTGGCCGACTTCTACAAACAGAATCGCCATACCCGTATCCTGGCATGTGGGTACCGTCTCTGCTTCCGCGTAGGCGGCGTTCTCTAGCAGAAGTTCAATGACCTCCTGGCCGGTCGGCGAACGCTCCTGAACCCGTGCTGTACGCATCGCCTCCAAATAGTCTTCAGGCAAGCTGTGTGCAGAATGGCGTAGGAGTTCACCTACCGCCTGCCTAACCTCACCGACGTCGATTGTTCGCAAGGCTACGACTCCCTTCTGTTTGCTAAAGCGTGCAAGTATCAGGTGCGTCGAGCACCATACTGCTTTCCTTTCTGCCCCCCCGGTTCCTCAGTTTCCCTCTCCCTTCCATTGCCTATATGCTGCGGCCAGTTCGGCGAAACGTGAATCACCGGGAGACAGTTCTGCCGATTTCTCCAATCCGGAAAGGACCGCCGGATCGTCTCTGTCTAGTAAGAAACGGCCCCAGGCGCCCAACGCATGAATGTCCGCCCTCTCTGGCTGAACGAGTAACGCGCTATTGCCGTACTGGACCAATAGGTGACCGACCGTCTGTTCAAATCCGTAGGCTGCTGAGTTGGCGGAAATCGGTGTCTCGCTGAACAAGGTCGAAGGTCCCATCGACCACAAGACCTCGAAGGAAAAGCCCCAGTCGCCCGCAAATACGTGGCTTAGAAGCGGAAATGGACTGACAAGCGCAAGCTGCCGGCTCACCTCTAGGTGATGGCGGACCCAGAGCGCGTTCCATTTGACAGTCTGGTCGGAAGGCGCCGCGATTTCCGCGCGCTCAATCTCGTCGAGCGCGTCGGCGTACAATCCCGCCTCCGCCAGCGCCAGGGCATGGCTGTTAATTGCGCGCAAGTGGACGGGGCGGTCCTCTGGCAACAATCTGGGGGCGGCCTCCGCGAGTTTCTCCCCATCCCAATGGAAGAATCGTGCCTGGTAGAGCTGCAGGCCGCAGGCGTAACAGAATACATACGGATCGCTGTTGTTCAACAAGAGATCCAATCGGCCGTCGCCATTCAGGTCTGTCACCGAACCTGCGTCAGGGATACTGTTGAAGCTGCTGATTACAAGCGACAATGCCTGGCCGTCCCAGCGCAAAATTTCAAGACAACCGCCGTGCGCGCCGGCCCCGCCTTGCACAGCCAGCCAAAGGCCCGAAGGTTCTATCGCTACCTGTTCCAATGAGTGTTCGTCAAGATAGTTCACACAGTCGAGCTCCACACGGTCCCGCTCCAACCAGCCGTTTTCCCTTGCCTCGTGGATCGACAATGTATGCATTGCCGAGGCACTCAACGGAGGGAGCCCGAAAGTATAGGCTGCGAACAGGCTCTCCTCTCCCCCAGTTTGCAACTGTTGGACAGCCACGCCGCGCGATGCGTCCTGCGTCGACCCAAATTCGCTTGCCAGTTGGCTTTGAAGTACCTCAGTGCTGGGAAGTGGAGTCGCTGTAGGCGACGTCGACACCGCTCGGGTACGACCCTTGAAGACATTTAATAGCTCCTCGTAGCGGTCGTCAGCCGTCGCCAGCTCTGCCGCCCGCTGCAGGCTCGACTGCACAGCTGGATCATCCGGATCGATCAGAAAGCGTCCCCACGCGCCCAGAGCTTGGACCGCCGCACGTTCGGGTTGCAGTGCCAGGGCCGTATCGGCATATTGGGCCAGGAGAACGCCCACTCGGTGCTCAAATCCCGAAGCTGCAGACTCACTTGGGATCGGCTCGCCGCTGAAAAGGGTCGGCGGGCCAACCCCCCACAGAGAATCAAATGCCTCTTCCCAGTCACCGGAAAATACGTGGTTCAGTAGGGGGTAGGAACTGGAAGAAGCCTCTTCCCGACTGGCCTCAAGGTGGTGCCGGATCCAAATCGCGTTCCAGGCGACTGTGGCGTTCTCAGGCGCTATGGCCTCTGCCTGTTCGATCTGCTCCAATGCGTCGGCGAACAGGCTGGCGGCGGCCAACGCCGCCGCGCGATCGTTGAATGCGCGCAGTTCTTCGGGCTGATCTTCGGCCAGAGGAGTTGGAGTAACTTCCATCAGCGTCTGTCCGTCCCAATAGTAGAGTTGCGCCCAATACTGTCGAACGCCGCAGGCGTAGCAAAAAATGTAAGGATCGCTGTTGTTTAAAAGCAGGTCCAACTGGCCGTCTTCGTTAAGGTCGGTCAGCCAGCCGCTATCCGGACTGCTGCTGAATCCGCTGATTATGACTGTAAACTCTTCGCCGTCCCACCTCAAGAGTTCTAGGCAACCGCTATGGGCGCCAACGCCGCCGGTAACAGTCAGCCAGACGTTGACGGGCTCTATGTCTACCTGTTCCACTGAGAACTCATTCAGGTATTCGGCGCACTCCAGCTCCACGCGTCCCAAAGTCCTCCAGCCGTCCGGCAAGGCCGCATGGATCGAAACCTTTTGTCTGAAAGAAGGATCGTCTGGGGGAAAGCCGTGGGTGTGGGCTACATATAGAGGCCCGTCGCCGCCAGGGTCCTCAACCGGTTGCACAAAAACAAGCGGGCCCAGATCCTGGACCAAGCCGTATTCAGTGGCCAGTTGGTTCGCAAGAACCACCAGGTCGGCCGCCTCCTCTGACCGAACTGAATCCGTTGGCGTTGCCGAAACAGGCCACATAACAGTCTGCGCACAGCCACTGAGAAAGAGTGACAGCAATAGCGCTAAAGAGAATACTCGCCGTAAGGGGGGGAGTGGCATTGTATACTCCTTCAAACAGCCAAATGGATGCCGATTATGTTTGTAATGGAGGACCGAGCCCGGTCCCAATTGCAGTCGACCAAAGTACTCTGACCTTGTCCATCCGGACAAAGCATTTGCACGTCCACTGCGTGGCGGCTACAAGTCTGGCAGCCGTGGCGCTGGCACCAACATCTCACTCCTAAACTGTTATTTGCTCTCCAACGACAAAAGAGACCGGCGCAGTTCCAAGAGACCTTCTGTCCCCTCGAGGGCAGAAAACACGCCCTCACTCACTCGCAGCGCAAGACATCCTATTGCCATCTCTGGTGTTGTGAATCAGATGAAGTGGGGTCGGACAGAGTATGCCTGAGCACGCAATTCTGAGATAATGCGCACTCAGATCTGCCGACAGAGCGCCGCCTCGAGGGAGAAACTCTCGCCCAGCCCGACTATATCACGGATTACATGGGGCACAAAGCGGCCTGCCTGAACGAACATGCTCCTGTTGGCTCCTGTCAGGACCCACTTCTATGCAATCAGACCCAGCACGCGACTACCCTACCTGATGAATAACTCTGACCTGATCGAAGCCCTGCGGCTGAACTACATCGAGTATTTCCGACTCTTTCACAACCAGCACGGAATCCAAGTTCATGTCGACCGGGAGGCCGCATGGATCGTCGCTAACGGACCACCGGGAAACCACATCCTGCGCACCAACTTCCCTTCTGAAGACGCGGAACAAAGGATCGATTCCCTTCTTGCCGCGATCAGCAGGCAGACCGGAGGCATCCGTTGGCTGCTCTTCCCCCAAGACAGACCCGTTGACCTGCGCGACAGGCTGAAAAACAGAGGCTTGATTGCAGGACGAGGCGATCTGTGGATGTTTCGCCAGTTGCGGCACCTGCCTGAAAACAGCCCTCCGTCCTTGTTACGCATCTGTCCTGTCCAGGATCTGCCTGGCTTGCGGGCTTGGTGGACCGCTTCAGCCCACGGCTTCGGCACATCCCAGCGCGCCGCCCAGAGGTGGTATGATGCCTTCCGCCGCCACGGTTTCGGCCATAGAGCCCAGGTTACCAACTACATCGGACAGATCGATCAAGAAGTGGTTACCACCGCCACCCTGATCCTCGCCGGCGGCATCGCAGGAATCTATGATCTGTCCACGCCTCCCCGCTTTCGGGGCAACGGCTTTGCCAGCGCACTAGCAATCCAACTGCTGCACCACTCCAGGAACCATGGGAATTCACATGTGGGACTGCAGACCGGTGACGCTGAACAGTTCTACCAAAAACTGGGCTTTGAAACCGGCTTTCAGGAAGAGGAATACTTTTGGGCGGCTGGCGACACGGACTTGTAAGCACAAACGGAGTCGCCCAAAAATGCGGACATCACCACAGTCTGATACACTGAAGTTCGTTTACCTGTCTTCCCACGCCTGAGGGCCTTAAGTTGAGCGTCTGAATGAAAAAATCGGCTTCCGGCGCAGTGTCTGCAAGCACTCAAGAACACTCGCGCCCGTCCGCGCAAAAGCGCGTCTTCAATCTGGCTTGGCCTGTAATCGGCGAGAGCTTCCTCGAGACTATGTTGATGGTCGTCGACACTTGGATGGTTGCCCAGTTGAGCACCGCGGCAATCGCTGGGGTCGGCGCCTCTGTGCAGGTCCTCTTCTTCATCATCGCAGCGTTGGGCGCTCTGAGCGTCGGCAGCAGCGTCCTTGTCGCGCAAGCGTACGGCGCCGGCAAGCTTGCGGAGGCGGCGCGACTGGCGCGTCAGTCGATTGTCTGGAGCGTTATTCTTTCGCTCCCCCTGGCTGTAATCGGCTATTTCCTGGCCGGACCGGTAATCGCCCTTTTTGGCGTTGAGGCCGACGTGGCAAGCATCGGCAAGGAATATCTTCAAGTCACCATGGCAACCGTCGTCGTGCTGATCGTCCTCATGATTGGCGGCGGCGCCCTTCGCGGTTTGGGCGATTCGCAGACTCCAATGCGGGTGACGGCACTAGCCAACTTCGTGAATGTTTTCTTGACGTACGGGCTGATCTTTGGCGTTGCCGGGCTGCCCGCGCTCGGTGCGGTGGGCAGCGCTTGGGGTACCTTCCTCTCACGCCTGCTGGCAGCAGTCCTTCTCGTATACTTCATGTGGCGTGGCCGCAAAGGCGTCTCAATATCTGGGAGCAATTGGCTGCCTGAATTCAGCGTGGCCTCCTCAGTGCTGCGAATCGGCGTACCGGCAGCACTTGAGCAGCTTCTCACTTCTGCCGGGTTTACGATGATGACGGCAATCGTCGCTACGCTGGGAACTGCCGCCCTGGCCTCCCATCGTATCGCCTTCAACGTTCTCTCCTTGTCCTTCCTTCCCGGCTTCGGCTTTGCCATTGCTGCCACGGCCCTGGTAGGACAGTCTGTCGGTGCGCACGAACCGGAGGAAGCTGCAGAGGCGGCCTCCATCGCCACACGCTGGGCAGCAATCTGGATGGGGGCCATGGGGGTAGTCTCATACTTCCTGGCCGAGCCTATAATGCGGCTGTTCAGCCAGGAAGATGCCGTCGTTCACGCTGGCGTCGCCGCCATTCAGGTGGTGGCTCTGGCCCAACCCTTCTGGGCAGTCCTGTTCGTTCAGTCAGGCGCACTGCGCGGTATGGGCAACACAAGCTTTCCGCTGCGCGCCAATACCGGCGGAATCTGGTCCACGATGTTGATCGCCTGGCTGGCCGTGACCTATTTCAACGGAGGGATCGCCCACGTTTGGGGTGTCTTCCTCCTCACGTCCCCTGTCATGGCCGTAGTTCTCTGGAAACGTTTCAGGCGTGCAGTAAAGGAGTGGTCGGAAGTGGCGGATGAGAGTACACAACACTTCACACAAGCCGAAGCGGTCGGAACGCAATGACCCTCCATTCCTGAGAAGATTCAGTCGACTCGGCCCAACCAGAGCGACTCTGGCCAGGCGACTACTTGGACCCCTTGTTCTCAGAAAAGGGCAGGAGAATCCCATTTGGGTGCAGAAAGGTTTCTGACGAAATAGCAGTGAGTCCTCCAACCATGTTCCGCTCGCTATCACCTGAAACCCAGTGCCGGCCCGGTCTGCAAATCCACGCGACATGCTCCAGGAAATGAACCAGGAATACACGATACCTGCCGCCCATCACCGGGTTGATGAAAAAATTCGTCGCAGCCATTTCATCACGACCGTGGGGCCCGCCGCCACGGTCGAAGACGCGAGAGCTTTCATCAAAGGAGTCCGCGCCGAGTTCGATTCCGCCAACCACAACTGCTGGGCATACGTCGTTGGCCCGCCCGGTTCAACCGGTCATGCCGGGATGAGCGATGACGGCGAACCCCACGGTACTGCCGGCCGTCCAATGCTCACTGTCCTCCTTCACAGCGGAATCGGCGATATTGTCGCGGTGGTTACCCGTTATTTCGGAGGCGTCAAGCTAGGCAAGGGAGGACTGGTTAGAGCCTACAGCGGTGGCGTCAAATCCGCCCTGGATACCCTTCCCCGGGTCGAAAAGATGCCGAAGGCGGAAGTAGAGGCGGTCATCGCCCATCGCGATGTCACTCTCTTTCAGCGCATGTTGCCTGAGTTTTCCGCCGAAGTCGTGGATGCCAGTTTTGCCGTCGCGGCTTCATACCGGCTGAAGATGCCGACCAAGTACGTGGAAACATTCAAAGTTCGCTTGGCCGATCTGACGAACGGTCAGGCCCACGTAGTCGTTCATCGGGCGGACTAATGCCCACCCGAATCTCAGCAATCGAATATAGGACCACGTCGGCCATAGGACCAAGCGTCTCTCTACTTCCTGCCCCCGTCAGCACCCCCACTGCCAGCCCGGCGCCTGCCGCACGCGCCATCTGAAGGTCGGCCGCCGAGTCCCCTACCACTACACTCTGCGCTGGAGAAACATCAAGCAGTTTCGCCGCCGCCAGCAACAGGTCGGGCGCTGGTTTGTGGCGTCCTGGACTGTCGCCACAACCGATATAGTCTACTAATCGGGAAACTCCGAACTTGGCCAGCGTAGCCTCGGTTGGAGCCCTGTCGTCGCTCGTGATGACGGCGACGCGTACGCCTTGTTCGTGTAGCGAAAAAAAGAGCGGAGCCAGTTCTCTCACCGGCAGGTGTTCAATCGGGTCTGCGAGTAGAGGCGCAAACTCTGCTCTTACCAACTGCTCGCACTGATGCCAGGACAACGTGGGTCGAGAGTACTGGTGTAGCACAGTTGCCGCCGCATATACCGTCGCCTCGCTTGTGGCTGTTGCAAACGGTCCATCTTCTTCAAAAGTGCCGTCCGACGCGTTGTATCCCAGAGTGCGAAACAGCGCATCCCGCATCTCAGTCTGATTTGTAAGCCGACTGAGCAGACGCTCCGCCGCCTCAAGAAACCTGGGGCGCCAGCTGGCATGAAAATCAAATAGCGTACCGTCCTTGTCAAAGGCGATCAACGAGGCGTCGAAACAGTGTTCGCCAAAATAGACAAGGCCCATGGGAGGGTGCAGATTCTGGAGAAGGGGAACGCAGGTCAACCGGGTAAAAGAACTACTGCGCGTAGCCGCCGATCGTGCTGAGAAAATCCTCGCCGATTACAATTCGTAGGTTGGTTGACTCGGGAATGAGGAGACCGGGAAGCGAATACGCTGTGGTAGTCAGATCGAGCTGTCGGCCCAACTCCCGCACAAGCCTATCGTCTGTGTTGTAATTGACGAGAAGAGTATGCTGATAGTCGCTCCGGTCGGCATCCCCTATCGAAACGACTCGCCACCCACTGGCCTCAAGCTGCCGCCGCGCCAGTGCAGCGATTCCAGTCTGCCCCGTGCCGTTCAGGATCTCCAGCCGGACCTCCCTTGCGGCCATAACACGTACGTCGCGGTTCACGTCGGCGGCCAGTAACGCCCTGGTGCCGACTTCGGCGCTTGTACTTGTGCGCGGTTGAATCTGGGGAAGGGGCTCAGCAGGTGCGCCGGCTACGGTATTCGGCCCAACCTCTGGATCAAAGATCCGCTTGAGTTCAGGACGGATCAGATCGCGGTTCGGAAGCAGTATCCAGGCCCCGTTCTCACTATAGCTTTCCTCGCCATAGCGATCATCCAGGACCAACGTGCTGACCTCTAACGGGTTGGACCGCACATAGTTGGCGATTTCTGCCGCCGTCTGCAATGGCATATCCGTCCGGACGCTACCCCAGGTGGAACTCAACAGTTGGGGAGCCCTGGCAATCAACGTAGGTATCATGTCGGTGGCAAGTACCTTGTCCGCAATAGCTCGAATCAACTGCTGTTGCCTCGCAGCCCGGCCATAGTCGCTGTCCATGTTGCGGGTGCGCGCATACTTCAGCGCCGTCTGGCCGTCCAGAATGCGGGTCCCGGCCTCCAGATAGAAAGTCTGAAAACCGTAATCCGCAGTCGGATACTCCGTGTCGTATATTGTCTGAGGCACGTTGACCGTGATGCCGCCAATCTCGTCGATGAACCGCACGAACCCGTTGAAGTCGGCCTGCACGTAGAACTGCACCGGCTGACCGATAAAGCTGCTCACCGTGTCCTTCGCAAGCTGCGCCCCACCGAAAGGATAACCGCGCTGCTCGCCAATGGCGTACGCAGTATTGATCTTCGAAGTCAGATTGTAACCGGGGATCGGCACCCAAAGATCTCTGGGCAGAGAAATCATGCCCGCCGTCTGCCTGCGCAAATCAAGCGTGAGTAGCAGCAACGTATCAGTCCGTGGCGGCTCCTCACCGTCAATTCTTTCGTCCGATCCCAGAAGGAGGATGTTTATCTGGCTATCCGAAGCATCTGCCTCAACGGGCGCCGCCTGCTGCTCGACGCTCTGAGCGACGACAGCCTCCTGCGCGGCTGGACTTCCCGGCTCCACGCTTGCCTTGGACAAGTCAGGGAGACCGGTTGTCATCTCCGGTACGCTTTTTCGCTGGGCATAGTCTCGGGCAAGATCGCCGAGGAAACTGCCAATAATGAAGGAAACAATCAGGACGACCACCGCAAACAGCCCTGCGAAAGCAAAGGACGCCGATCTGCCCCCAAACCGGACGCCGAACCGCTTCTTTTCGACAGTCCTTTCGGATCCTTCAGGAGTGAAACCGAATTCAGACATAATGCGGCAATTATAGCACGAATTAAAGCGTGCCGTAGAATCTTCGAGGTCGAATAGAGGGACATAGTTGCGCTTCCCAGGAAGCGAAACCGTTCAATAGGGGGAGATCTGCAGCGAAGTCCTTTACCGGAAAACTAGCCTTCCCGTTGGATCTTTCAGCGGGGGAGCGGGTGGGCGTACAGCCCTGTCTTTGTCAGTATGTAAAGTATGTCGGTTACTTCGTCAAGGAATAGACCCCTCAATCCAGCCAGCGCTAGGTCCTCGGCATCGACAAACTGCTGGATGTAACGCCCCTCCTTATCGAAAACCAGGATGCGCTCGTCCGTCGCATCGGCCAGATAGAGCATGCCGTCGGCATGTTCAGCCATCGCAAAATCCACGAGCAAGCCACCCAGTCCAGGGATCCTCTCGAGGCTGAATGGTAGTTGCTGGCCCTCGCGGAAGCGCAGCAACGTTCCATCTTCACTGAGCAGCCAAATGTCGCCGTCGATTCCCATCGCGATCAATCCGGCGAGATCGCCCTGGACCTGCTCGTCAAACCATGCCATCGGCGGGTCATCGTATGCCAGACCGGCCGGTGAGTAACGATAAATCTGGTCCGAGCGTTCGTCGGCCAAATACAGGCGACCGTTATAGATGCCCAGTTGTCCCACGCTTCCCAGCGAACTCTGTTCTCTCAAGATCAGGTGCGTCGCACCATCCAGACGGTTGTACCGGAACACATTGTTGTTTCGGTCCAGAACCAGAAGGCTTGCCTTGTCTTCAAAACCGGAGATGCGCGGTTGCCAGGCAATGTCCACCAACCTGCCTACAGTCACCCCAGAGACAACGTCTCCTTCCCGCAGTATCGCTCCGTTGTCCTCTTCCAGCAACGTGCGTTCGGAATTGGTCCGGTAGTGGGAGATGGCTTGGCTGGCGCTGTCGAGCACATATATGTCTTGGTTCGAAACAACGATTCGTTGAGGCTCCGCATCGGCCGCATACGCCAGCAGTGGTACGTCAAGCGAATACAGCGCACGAACCTGCAGCAAATCCTGTAGTTCAGTCGCAATAACCTCCGACAGTTCCTGAATCTGGTCCGTCACACCGATCAGTACGATGGCTTCGTCCAGGTATCGCTGCGCCTCACTCAGAGACGCCCGCGCTGTCGCCCTGTCTTCCACCTCCAGGGCCTGCTGGACCTCAAGCAGCTTGCTGTCGGCCAGTTCGACCAGTTGCAGGCCTTCTTCCTGATTAATGCTCCCTTCGCGCAAAAAAGCGGCGCCGACGACAGCCGAAGTAAGCAACGGGATCAGAATCGCAATGGCAATGAACAACCTGCGCCGTGTTCCCTGCGAAGGCGCCGGCGGCGCGTAGCCCGGCAACGCCGGTAGCTGGACTCGTTCTTCCGGTTGCTCCTCTTCCGAAGTCTCAACAGTCGGCAAAGGCACGGCCTGAGACGGCGGTTCAAATGGTTCCGGAGGGGTGGACGGGATTTCCGGACCAGGTACCTCCACTTCAGGCTGTTGAGTCGACTCGCTCTGCCTTGTCCGGCGTTCAGGCAAAAGTCCTTGCAGCAGGTTGGAGAACCACTTGGACGGTCCCTCCATAAGGCGAACGGCTCGACTTCGCCATCGGTCTCGCTCTCTGACAGGCGGACGCACAGGGACCGTCAGCTGGTGCTGCATCGTCGGGGCACTCGGCAATTCCGGCGGTGGCCCGCCCATTCGATCTCGGAGCGGGACTGTGCCTTTCGAACTCTCTTCTCCTGGCACATTGTGAACAGGCGGTGTGGCTCCGACTGCTGTCGGTAGAGGTGAATCGGCGGCCTCCTCCGCGCCCTGTTCCTCCTCTACGCAAACCAGCAGCAGGCCGAGAAGAGGTACATTGTCTCCCTGCTGCCGGAGATGCACCACCATCTCCTGCAAATTGTCCAAAGTAGTGCTGACGACGGCGCCCCCAATCGTTCTGACGTCAGACTGCAGAGTCCACTCGCTTTCTCCAAGAAATAGAGCATCCCCGCTATCCAGAACGTGCCTGTATGTATGTACATTCGGCTCAGTCTCGCCGCCGATCGTGCCCGCATAGCGTTCTTCATCCAGCGGAAACTGGTCCAGTTTCTGACTCGTGGCCACGAACGCAACTGTCGGCCCAGCCGATGCAATAACCAGGTGGCCTTGGACCACGGCCGCGCAAATTATTCCCGCCTGCAAGCCTATGTCCGGGCTGTTCCGGTTCATGTTGCGCAATATCTCGTGGGCGTCGGCGATCGCTTGCTTCAATACCTGGCTGACAGGGCCGCCCGCCGAATAGTAAGTGAGCTCAACCGTCGCCTGCATCTCGCGAACCGCGTGAATGCCGACCGGACTGCTGCCAATGAGCTCAATGAGAATATACAGGTTTCCCCTGGCCGCGCGTTCGTCTCCCCAAGCAGGTTCAATTGCTGCCAGGTGAGCTGCCCGCGGATTGCGGTGATCCATCAGCTGTGCAGAATGGATGCGTGTTTGTATCGTAGATGCTGTCGTTGCCATAGTTGTTCAGTGTCTCGGCGAGGACCCTGGCCGCTCTGAGCGACCTGATGTGGGCTGTCGGACTCCCGGGGCGGCCCACTGGGGTTGTTCCCGCGGCGCCTACTGGAGACAGTCGAATTCTCATTGTACACCCTACCCTTTTTTGCCCACAAGCGCAGTTTTGTGCGCGGTGACTCCGTGCATCGAAACTGAATCTGCGGTAATATGGCACCGTTGCCGTCAGGACCGCAGACAAGACCCCATCCCAATGACGGCAGTGAGAGGAACGCGACTATCCTTTCAGGACGATAATTCACGTTTTCCCGATACGCCTCCTGCGCGCCGTGCATTGCCCGTCATACCTCCCTGAATTCACAGTTCGTCGATATCGGCCGATGACAACACGCCTTGAACGTGTAACGCTCTTAGAGAATTCTTCAAATAGAACCGAAAGTACTTTAAGCAGGCCACAGAAGCTGTTGCCCCTGACTCCACCAATGCCCGCGCGCTTGCCGGTCCCCGGGCCGCAGCTGCGAATGAGTCAGAAAAGCTCTGACAATGGGTAAAGTCAAATGAGAATCGGAATCGTAGGCGCGCCAAACAGCGGCAAGACCACCATTTTCAACGCACTCACCCGCAGTGCTACAGCCGCCACAGCCTATTCCAGCGGACAACTGGAAGTCCACACCGCCGTTGTCGATGTACCGGACGCGCGCCTCGGCTTCCTCGCCAAAATGTTCGCCCCTCGCAAGGCTGTCTACGCCCAGGTGACCTACAACGACATCGCCGGACTGACCAGAACCGTCGGAAGCGCGGGCCAGATTCGTGGCCCCTTGCTGAACGCAATCACCGCCAATGACGCGCTGCTCCTCGTCGGGCGCGCCTTCCACGACCCCAACGTCCCCCACCCCAACGACCGCGTCGACCCGGCCGCGGACTTGGCGGAGCTTGAAACGGAATTCCTTCTCAACGACATGGTCATGATCGAAGGGCGCCTGGAACGCATCGCTTCCCAGCGGTCGCGGGGTCCTGTTGAAGAGCGCCAGCGATTGGCGCACGAAGAAGCCCTGCTCCTGCGGCTCTACCCCCTGCTGGAGGAAAGTACCCCCTTGAGAGAAGCGGCCCTCTCCGCTGACGAAAGGAAGCTGCTTGGCGGTTTCGGCTTTTTGAGTCTGAAACCGCTTCTGCGCGTCGTCAACGCGGGTGATGACGATGAAGAACAGACGTATGCTCGCCTCCTGAACGAAGAAACCTTCTTTCTGCGAGGACGGCTCGAGGCCGAAATCGCCCAGATGACGCCGGAGGAATCCGCCGAATTCCTGGTTGAGTTCGGCATCGCCGAACAGGGCCTGAACCGGGCGATTCGCCGCTGCTACCAGCTTCTGGGCCTGATCACCTTCTTTACGATTGGCGACAACGAGGTGCGCGCCTGGGCTGTCAGCGCCGGAGCTAAGGCGCCCGAAGCGGCCGGCGTTGTTCATACTGACATGCAGAAGGGCTTCATCCGTGCCGAAACAGTACACTTTGACAGCCTGAAGAATTCCGGAAGCATGGCCTCAGCTCGCAACCACGGTCTTCTGCGCCTGGAAGGGAAGGACTACCACGTGCAGGACGGTGATATTCTGACCATTCGCTTCAATGTCTGAAGCAAATCCAAAAGGAATTTCGCGCCTTCCTGCTTTTGTCCAGAGGGTCAAAAAAAGCTATACTGCGTAACGGTGTTGCGCAGGGACAGCACCGTTGTCAATGAGGAGCGCAAGATGACCGAAGAAACCCGTACCGACGAGACCCAGACAGAAACCGCGCCGGCGATCGAGGACGACTCTGCCAAAAAAGTCATCCGCCTGAGCGTCGGCCAGGAAATAACCGGCAAAGTCAAGCAAGTTACCGACTTTGGCGCCTTTGTCGACATCGGCGCCGGCCGCGATGGCTTGGTTCATATCTCCGAACTGACTGTTGGGCGTGTCACCAACGTCAAAGACATTGTGGAGGAAGGTCAGAACGTCACAGTCTGGATCAAACGCCTGAACCGTGAACGAAATCGCATCAGCTTGACCATGATATCTCCTGACACCAGGACGATCCGAGACCTGCAAGAGGGCGAGGTGGTTGACGGCGTTGTTACCAGAATGGTTCCCTATGGTGCCTTTATCGATATCGGGGTCGGCACCGACGCACTGCTCCACGTACGTGAAATGGGGAACAACTACGTCGAAAAACCCGAGGATGTCGTGGAAATCGATGAGAAACTTGAAGTTCGCATAATCACTCTCAATCGGCGACGCCGTCACATCGATGTAAGCATCAAAGGGTTGCGCGAAGAGCCGGAAGAGGAAGGCGCGGAATCCGCCGGTGCGGAAGGCGCTCTGGGAGAAGATGCAGAAGCCCAGGTTGTTGACAAGTTTGAGAACGTTGAGGTCCTTTCGCCCATGGAGTTGGCCTTCAAGCGCGCAATGGAAGCCGGTGGCGAGGAAGTAGCCTTGCCAAAATCGTCGCGGCGCCGGAGACGCCGTCAACACCGCGCCCGCTCCGAACAGGCCGATATCATTCAGCGCACCTTAAATACAATGCGCGAGTAGAATGTCAACACGAAACTCAATCCAAAACGGGCGGCGGAAGATTCCAGATTCCGTCGCTTTTTGATTGGCCCCGAGCCTGTCGGTCAGGGAACAGCATGCAACTGTCTGACACCACTGCTACCGCCAGGCCGAACTCCGAAGTCGCCGTCTCGTCCACCATTCCTAGTCCGGGGGCATTAGAGACCAGATGAACATCCGCGGCAGTGTGGCACTGGTGACAGGCGCCGCCCACCGCGTGGGCAAAACAACTGCACTGGAACTTGCACGCGCCGGAGCCGACGTAATCATACTTTACAACAACTCCGCCGCTGCCGCCGCCGAGACCGCCCGCGCGGCAGAGGCTCTCGGCGTCACCGCAATGATCGTACAGTGTGATATCGCTGACCTGCAGGCTGTGAAGCAGATGGCCCACGATGTGCGTTCCCGGTTCGGCCGCCTCAACATACTCGTCAACTCAGCCGACTGGTTCGCCCAGCACCCCTTTCCCACCGAGAGCTACGACACCTGGCACCGAACCGTCGACGTATCGGTCCACGGCAGCTTCTACGTCAGCAACGAGCTGGCCCCCCTCCTTCTGGAGCAGCCGGAAGCCGCGATCGTCAATATCGTCGACGTCTCGATCTGGCATGCCTGGCCAAACTTCACCGCCCATGCCGTCGCCAAATCGGCCCTCCTCGCCCTGACCCGGCAGATGGCGCTGGAACTGGCCCCCACCGTGCGCGTCAATGCCGTGGCCCCCGGCCCCGTTCTGCCCCCAGCCCGCTACACCGAACAACAAATGCGCCGCCACAGCGACCGGACCCTTCTCAAACGCTGGGGAGAGCCCGAAGACGTCGCTCACGCCGTCAGATTCTTGATCGAGTCCAACTATACCACCGGCGAAGTCCTCAGAGTCGACGGCGGAGAACTCATTGCCATGCGGGCCATCGCGCCCTGACAGCGCGCAACCGCCGAGACGTACCGTTGACAGAAACAGACTGGCGCCCACTCCTCCACAATGTATGAAAACTGGGCCCCAAACTGAACCACCACGCAACACCACTGCCCTGCAACAAGAGGGGCCTCCATGCCCCGCCAGACGCTCCTGAAACTGCGACCACGGCTGCATTGCCGGCCCGATACCTCAATTGAGAAACTTCCATTTACCTAAACCGTAGAGATTTACAACGACGCAACGCCCCTTTTGCATGGAGCCGGGCAATGGCACTGCTGACAGTCTGGATAGTTACTTCCCTTAGTCTCCTGGTTATCTCCCGAATCGGAATCTTCGGCATCGACATCGAGGACGTCGGTACAGCACTAATTTTCTCCGTTGTACTCGGCCTGCTGAATGCAGTCCTGCGTCCCATCCTCGGTTTCCTCTCCTTCCCCCTCCTCATACTGTCCTTTGGCCTGTTCAGCGTCTTCATCAACGCCGCTGTTTTCTGGCTGGCCGCCAACCTGGTGAGCGGCTTTGAGCTGCGTCGCGGCTGCTTCAGCGCCCTGATCGGACCCATCGCACTGGCCGTGCTCAACGCCGTCATTCTGTCGATCGTCACCTGATCGTATCGGGCCCTCGCGCAGTCGGCAGACCACTATCTCAATCGTCCGCCCCGAACCCCATCCGTTCGACCGCCTCTACAGAATTTAGTGTGCGTTCGAAACCCCGCCCATGCCGGGAGAAGGCTTCGATTACTTGCCAGAATCGCTGGATTTTGGTAACGTGCTCGCGTGCCTTTCCGAAGGCCACATGCGAAAGCGAAGGAGTGAAGTTAACCTGCGTCGGGGATACCTCTGGACGGGAAAGGAGCTCCGGTGGACCTTCTGACTGAATTCTCAACGGCGTTGCGGACGGACAGTGACCGTCCGGAGAAACTGGCCCTTCTGGTCGGCAAACTCACCGATCCTGGGCTCGATGTAGATAGCTATGTCAGACGACTCGATGAGCTGGCCGACCAGGTCGAACAGAGCATGCCCGTCGGCGCTCTTGGCCGCGCCAGGGCCGAAGCTCTGATCGCTATCCTGCATGACAAGTTCGACTTCTTCGGAAACGTCGAAAACTACTACGAACCCTCCAATAGCTTTCTTCACCGCGTACTGGACACCCGTCTCGGCCTCCCCATTACGCTGAGCCTCCTCTACACGGCTGTCGGCCGCCGCATCGGCATGAACTTGCGCGGACTGGGTCTGCCCGGTCACTTCATGTTGGAATACAGCGACATGAACGGCGTATGGATTCTCGATCCATTCCACGGCAAGGTCGTTGCCGGCGAGGAACTCTCCTACTACCTCACCCAGCTCTTCCAGCAACCGATTCGCATCTCGGTCTCCTTGGATCAATACCGGACCGACACCGGCGCATGGATGCTCCGCATCCTCAATAACCTGCGCTCAGTCTATATCTCTCAACACCGCCTGCGAGATGCCCTGTTGGTGCTGGACTACATGGTGATCGTGGATCCGGAAGAGGCAACCCTCTGGCGCGACCGCGGAATGCTCCACTTTGGATTGGAAAACATGCTTGCCGCTGAAAGCGATCTGAGACGCTATTTTCTGCTCCGCAACCGCCTGCACCTGTTTACCGGCGAGGCCGAGTTCGTGTTCAGCGGCGTTGCAATCGGAGGCTGGATGCCGGAGGCAAAGCAAGAGCCCTCCCAGGAGGATCAGCGCGTTCTGTTCGTGCTGAAGCAGATTCGGGACGAAATCAGAAGACTGAACTGATGCGAAAATGAGGATTCCTTCCGACGCCTCCCCTTTGTGGAAATTCTGTCATTTGGCGCTTACCGCCTTGCGCCCCATCTTTTGCTCTCTCAAAATCGAGGGCGTGGAAAACATTCCCCGGCACGGCGGCGCAGTTCTGGCCTGCAACCATCCCGGCGGCATGGATAGCTTTGTCCTCGGCTTCGCTTCCCCGCGCCAGGTATACTATATGGCCAAGAGGGAGCTCTTCAACGTCCATCCGGTGATGTCATACCTGTTGCACCGCATAGGCGCCTTCCCAATCAACAGGGGGGCCCGCGACACCGCCGCGATCGAGTACAGCGTCGAGCTTTTGAAGCAGGGCTGTGTCCTGGGTATGTTCCCGGAAGGAACGCGCAACCGCGGCAAGCCAATGCGGCGAGGAAAGAGCGGTGCCGTGCGCATCGCCATCGATGCCGGCGTGCCTGTCGTGCCGGTGGCTGTACTAGGAATCCCTCACCTGCACAGATACTGGTACAACCCCTTCAAACGCACAAAGCTGTCCGTACAATTCGGACAGCCGGTGAACTTTCCCCCGGGAACGATGGAAGAAGTGCAGGAGTATACGACTGAAATAATGCTGGAGGTCGCCCGTATGATGCCTCCGGAGCTGCGAGGCCACTATGAGGAAGCGCTGGCCTCTCCCCGCGAGCGAACCCCCACCGGTCCACAACCGGTAGAGCCCCTCAACCCAGGCACAAGAGACCTCGCCACCGGCTGACCGAAGCCCTTCACCCTCTCCGAGGCTGCCTCGTGACGGCCGGCGGGTCTCTCGATTACTATGCCAGCGTCGCCATTACGCCTTCCAGGGCTTCACGGCTCGGACGCAGTTTCTCGTCCGGCAAATGCGTAAGTGGCGTGTCTGTCAGATTCAGAAGCTCAGTGAGAGTCGGCTCCCCTTCATTGATGTAAAGCAACCCCGTGATCAGCTTCTGCTCGTCAAGCGACTGCTGAATGACATTGTAAGCTGCCGTACGATCCGTGGGATCATGGTCGGGATCGATCTTCTTGAGAATGATGCTGCCGCCGTCATGCAGCTCAACCTCTAGCTCGTCTTCGTAGTCCTCAATCTCGATCTCTTCAAACTCAGGCACAAAATTGAGATCGTGTAACTTGATCTCATTTGCTCGCCCGAAACCGTAGCTTTTCGTCGACGTATCGTGATTGTTGAAGGTTACGCACGGGCTCACGATATCCAGGACCGCGATGCCCCGGTGGTTGAAGGCGGCCTTCAGCAACGCCTCCAGCTGCTTCGGATCACCGGCAAAACTGCGCGCCACGAACGTTGCGTTGGCCGTCAACGCTTCCATACAAATGTCCAGCGGCGGCAGATCGTTTACGCCCTGGTACTTGAGAAACTGCCCCTCGTCGGCCGTCGCGCTGAACTGCCCTTTGGTAAGGCCGTAAACGCCGTTGTTCTCTACGATGTAGATTAGCGGCAAGTTGCGCCGCACCGCGTGTTTGAACTGGCCGATGCCGATTGAGGCCGTGTCGCCGTCTCCGCTGACTCCGATTACCTCCAGCGAGGAGTTGGCGATGATCGCCCCGGTCGCCACCGACGGCATGCGTCCGTGCAAGCTGTTGAACCCGTGGCTCCACCCCAGATAGTAGGCCGGCGTCTTGCTGCTGCATCCGATCCCGCTGAGCTTCACAACCTGCGTCTGGTCCAGGCCCATCTCCCAGGCCGCATTGACAATGCGCTGGCTGACACTGTCGTGCCCGCAGCCCTTGCACAGGGTCGACGGCCGGCCCCGGTAGGCGGTCTTTTCCAGGCCGATTCGATTGGTCTTTGCCGGACGCGCCGCGCGTCTCGCCGCCGCTGCCCTGGTCCTGGTACTCATATCAACGCCTCCTCAACTGCCTTCTCGACCTCCCCGACGATATAACGAGCGCTCAGAGGAAGCCCGTCACACTTTGCCATCGATACCAGCTTCAATGCCTGCGCCGGCTCTTCCGTCGTCAGTATATTGTGTAGCTGGCCGTCACTGTTCGCTTCAATCACGAATACAATCCTGTTTCGATCGATGAAGGTGCGTACGCTCTCGTCTATCGGCAACGCCCGCAGCCGCAGGTAGTTGGTGGCCAACCCTGTAGCCTCTAGACGCGCCCGCGCCTCTTCCACGCCGTCGTGATTGCTGCCCAAACTGATGATCCCGACCTGTGCACCCTCGACCTCGTCCAAGATAGGACTTGGCACCAGCTGCCGTGCCGTCTCGAACTTCCTCTTCAGCCGCTCCAGGTTCTGTTCCCAGTCTTCGGGCCGCTCGCTGTAGTAGCCGTACTCATTGTGACCCGTGCCGCGTGTGAAGTAAGCGGCCATGTTGTGTCTCGTGCCCGGCAACGTACGATAAGCAATACCGTCGCCATCGACGTCCATGTATCGCCCCCAGGAGCCTTGCCGCTCCTCCAGGTCCTCCGCGCTCAACACCTTGCCCCGCTTGAAGGGGGCGTCCGAATACTCGAACGGTTCCGATATATGCGCATTCATGCCCAGGTCAAGGTCGCTCAATACAAATACCAGCGTCTGCAGCTCCTCCGCCAGGTCAAAGGCGATGCGGCCAAAGTCAAAGCACTCAGCCGGATTGGCAGGGAACAGCACCACGTGCCTCGTGTCCCCGTGCCCAAGATAGTAGGCCGCAAGAATGTCCCCCTGCGACGTACGCGTCGGCAGCCCCGTACTCGGCCCCATCCTCTGAATGTCCCAGATCACCGCCGGCACCTCGGCAAAGTAGGCCAGCCCGGCAAACTCTGACATCAGGCTGATCCCGGGCCCGCTGGTACACGTCATCGCCCTGGCGCCCGTCCAGCCCGCGCCCACAACCATCCCGATCGCCGCCAGCTCATCCTCCGCCTGAATAACCGCCACGGTCGCCTTGCCCGTATCCTTATCAGTACGCAAGGCGGACGCATACTTCTCTACCGACTCAGCCATGCTCGACGAAGGCGTGATTGGGTACCAGGACGCCAGCGACAGACCCCCGGCCAGAGCGCCCAGCGCCGCAGCCGTATTGCCGTCCACCAGGATCTTGCCTTCGTTGAATCCTGTCATCCTCTCGACCCTGTAGCCGTGGTGCTGCCCAACGTGGGCACTTGCCCAGTCGATCGCACGCTCGACCATCTCCATATTGAGCCCTGCCGCCTTCTCCTTGCCCTCGAAATGGTGCAGCAACGCCGCCTCAATCTCCTCCGGCTCAATGCCCAGTAGCTCTGCCAGCACGCCCACGTAGACCATGTTGGCAACATAGTCCCGCAGCGCATGCGGAAGCTTCGCCTCCTTGACCAGATCCTTCACCGGCATCCCGTAGTACGTGACGTCCTTGCGCCTGTTGGCAACCGGCAACGAATCATCGTAGAGTACGATGCCGCCAGGCGCCGCTCTCTCCATATCTTCCGCCACCGTTCGCCCGTTCATACATACCTGAATGTCCGTCATCTCACGGCGGGCGAGAAATCCGTCTTTGCTCAACCGGATGATGTACCAGGTTGGCAGTCCCTGGATGTTGCTGGGAAACAGATTCTTACCGTTGATCGGAATCCCCATCTTGAAGAGGGCGCGGAGCAAGACACCATTGCTCGTCTGGCTGCCGGAGCCGTTGGCCGTCGCCACGTTGATGGCAAAGTCATTGACCGCCGCCGGCGCGTCCGGCTTAACAATTGGTGCTTCCCGAACTGCTACGCTCATGCTTGACTCCTTACCTTACGGTTTCCATCTGCGAAACTCTCTCCTCGCGTGCACTGTTGCGTGCAACGTCTCTTGTCCTGAGTAACAACAGGTGCTCCTCATGCAACGCCAGGGCCCTGTCGACCTCGTCATTCCCGATGGCCTCTGCGATCCCTTCGTGATAGCCCCAGACCTCGGTCAAATAGCCGTAATCGGCGTACAGGTTCAGTTCGACCGCCTCGTACGCGTCCCAATAGGCCTCCAACAGTCCTGTGGCAAACAGATTATCAAGCCGACGAAAGATCGTCATGTGAAACGCCCGGTGCTCCTGATGCGGAATCTGAATGCGGCTCTGCTGCAGCTTGTGCCACGCCAGCGCAACATACTGCCGGAGCTCCCGCTTGTCCTCATCAGTCAATGATAGCACCGCCGGCCGCCAGAACGCGCTCTCAATACCGTTGCGCAGCTCACTGTACTCCCGGAAAAGCCTCTCGTTCGTAGCCAGTCCAAACATCAAACTGGCCCGCGCCGCCGGCGTGAAGCTGTAGCTGTTGCACTCGATTCCCCGCCGCGGACGCGCCGCCACCAGCCCCAAAACGCGCGCCGCCTCAAGCTGCTCCCGCAATTTGCCGATACTGACCCCAAGTTCTGCGCTCAGCTCGTTCAGCGACGGCAGCCTGGCCCCGGGTACAAACCCGTTGTTCACAATATAGTCCAGCAGCTCCGAGTCGCTGTGCAGTTGCTTGATCATGTTCGCCCTGTCCACACACCAAAACCAGCCGAATAATCGGATTAATAATATCAATACTATCAAACGATTTAATCGTAATAGATCATCGCAAAACTGTCAACTTGGGTTTTGGGGTGATCGCAATTCGCGGGCCGCAGCAACTGTATGGCACAAAGCCAGGCCGGGCGCCGTTCGCGCCCCGAACCTGACCTCTTTATTCGTCTCCAGCACTGCTGCCGGTCGCCAGCTGTGAAAAGGCCGCTTCCGTAAGGAGCGCCACGCCTGTCGGCATCACGCTCTCCTCAAAATCAAACGTGGGGCTGTGGTGGGGACTGTAGAATCCTTCATCCGGGTTCGCCGCCCCGACCAGAACGAAACAGCCCGGAGCCCTGTTCAGAAACTCCGCCATGTCCTCCCCCACCATCATCGGCGCAATCTGCGCCACATTTTCCTCGCCCACAACTTCATTGGCGATGCCTTCCATCACCCGTGCACCGGCCGCGGAATTGATCGTCGCCGGCACGCAGCTCTGCATCTCGAACTCGAAGCGGGCCCCGAACGCCTGGCAGACACCCGTGCAAATCTCGTCAAAGCGCCGCAGAAGCAAATCGCGCACCGCCGGCTCAAAGCTCCGGATCGTTCCCTGAAGCACCGCCCGCTCGGAAATCACATTACCGGCGTTTCCGCTCTGAAAGGAGGCTACAGTGACAACCGCAGTATCCGACGGATTGGCATTGCGGGACACTATCGTCTGCAGCGCCACAACCAGCTGGCTTGCGACCAGCGTCGCGTCGACCGTGTCATGCGGCGTCGCGCCGTGGCCGCCCTTGCCATGGATCGTCAGCGTAAACATGTCCGCCGCCGCCCACAACGGTCCCGGTTGCACGACGACCTGATTGTACGGAAGCCGGCTCCACAAATGCAGACCGTAAGCCGCAGCCGGTCGTGGCGCATCGAGCGCGCCGTCCTCGATCATCGCCATCGCGCCGCCCAGCCCCTCCTCCGCCGGCTGAAAAACCAGCTTCACCCGACCCGGCAGTTCGTTGCGATGCCTCGTCAGCAGCTGCGCCACACCCATCCCAATCGCAGTGTGCCCATCGTGCCCGCATGCGTGCATCACCCCCGCATTCTCCGAAGCAAACGGCAGCCCGGTCTCCTCGTGAATCGGCAGCGCGTCCATGTCGAAGCGCAGCAGCACCGTCTCGCTCTCTTCCGGCAGTCCGTCCGGCTCCACCATCGCCACGACGCCCGTCTTGCCCACGCCCGTGCTCACCTCAAGCCCCAACTCCTGCAGATGCGCCGCCACCACCCCGGCCGTCCGCACCTCCTGAAATCCCAGCTCCGGATGCCGGTGAAAGTCCCGCCGCCACTCCACAAGCTTCGGAAGCAGCTCGTCAGCTTCTCCTCGAATCCACTCTCGCACGATTCTCTCTCCCGTCTGCCCCCGTCCATCCCTCGCACGGCCCGAAAAATCCCAAAGCGGCCAACCACCCTCCGCGGCCCCATTGTAACAGTAGCCCCCCCGATCTCCACATGCGCCCCCGCAGCAAGTGTGCATTTCACAACGGGCCGAACCCTCGCAAACCCAAGCTCAATACCTACCCAAATCCAATCCTCAAACCCACACGCAACCAGCCGCCCAGTCACCACTGACTACTGACTACTATCTACTAACTGCTGCAGTTCTGGGCGGTCGGGCCTATTCGGCCCTCCCTTGTGCGG
>VXOE01000346.1 GCA_009840225.1 Caldilineaceae bacterium SB0662_bin_25
CCCCGCACAAGGGAGGGCCGAATAGGCCCGACCGCCCAGAACTGCAGTGGTCAGTAGTTAGTGGTCAGTGGTCAGAGAAGTCGCATCGTTTGTCTCAGAGCTTCAGAGGGACGGGACATGGCCCTGTTGCGACCCGAGGTACAATAGAGTTCGCCGCCATTTGGGGATGGACTCGAATGAGCGTTTCTCTTGACCAGCGGCCAGGCACTACAGTAGAATGCGCCGAAACCGCTGGAACCGTTCCCACAACCAGGAGAGCAGAGCATGGCAGAATACCAAGACTATCTTGAGTCCAACCAGGGCCGTTTTTTGGAAGAGTTGCTTGACTTCCTGCGCATACCCAGCATATCTGCGCTGCCCGAACGAGCCGAGGACGTGGAGCGTGCCGGCCACTGGGTCGCCAGGCGACTGGCTGCTGCCGGTGTGGAGAACGTAGAGGTTCTGCCAACGGAAGGCCACCCTGTGGTTTACGGCGACTGGCTGCATGCGCCGGGCAAGCCTACAGTGATGATCTACGGACACTTCGACGTGCAGCCGGTCGACCCGGTTGAACTATGGACAGACCCGCCTTTCGAGCCCACAGTAAGGGAGGACCGGGTCTATGCTCGCGGGGCATCTGACGACAAAGGAAACATGCTGGCGCCCATCCTTGCGGTTGAGGCTCTGTTGCAAAGCGAGGGGGCCGCGCCAGTCAATCTGAAGTTCTGCTTCGAAGGCCAGGAGGAGATTGGAAGTCCACACATTCCTGCTTTCATGCCGCCGCACAGGGAGCGCTTCGCCTGTGATCTTGCTGTCAGCGCCGATGGCGGGCAGTTCAGCGAGACCGAGCCGATCCTGCTCATGTCGCTGCGGGGTGTGTGCGGTCTGCAGATCGACGTGCATGGCGCATCGACAGACCTCCATTCCGGGTTACATGGGGGCCGAATCCAGAATCCAATTCACGCTCTGACGCAGATACTGGTTTCGTTGCGCAGGGCAGACGGCTCGGTAGCTGTTGAGGGCTTCTATGATGATGTGGTGGAGCTAACGGCGGATGAGCGCGCCGCGATCGCGCGTGTCCCTTTTGACGGGGACGAGTACCTGGAGGATCTGGGTTTGGATAAAGAGTTCGGTGAACCTGGATACACGAACCGTGAGCGCGGGTGGGTTCGACCAACGCTGGAGATGAACGGCATCTGGGGCGGCTTCCAGGAGGAGGGGATCAAGACGGTACTTCCGAACTCAGCACACGCGAAGATCACCTGCCGTCTGGTGGCCGACCAGGATCCTGCGCGTATTATCGACTTACTGAAGGAACATATCGAGCAGAACGCGCCACAGGGCGTTAAGGTATCGGTGACGCCGCTGTCAATTCTAGGTCGACCTTACAGCATACCGGCGGACCACTGGGGCAACCGGGCCGCGGCCGCCGTTTTGAAGGAGATGTACGGTCGTGAACCCTACCAGACCCGCAGCGGAGGCAGCATCCCCATCACTGGCGTCTTTCAGGAACAGCTAGGCGTGGACACAATCAGCTTCGGATTCGGCATCGAAGACGAGAATTTCCACGCGCCGGACGAGTTTTTCAGGCTGGCCAGTTTCCGCAAGAGCCAAGTTGCTTACTGCAAGCTGCTCCACAAACTTGGTGAGTCTTCCCTGCAAAACTGAGGATTCAGCGATTGGCGGCCCAGCAATAGGTCAGGAGGCGAATTGAAACCACAGAACTGTGTAGAGAACGCCGATCAGTGCGCCTACGTACACCTCAGTAGGTGAATGGCCAATCAGCTCCTTCAGCTCTTCTTCGCTGACGGGCTGACCGGTGAAGAGCTCTCTCAGGATCTGATTCAGGACTTTGGCTTGCTTGCCGGCAGCTTGCCGCACGCCGGTGGCGTCGTACATGACGACCAGTGCGAAAATGGCGGCCAAGGCAAACACGTCGCTGCGCGGGCCGGAGCGATAGCCGATTGCAGCGACGAGGCTGCAGACCATAGCCGCATGGCTGCTGGGCATGCCCCCAGCGCGAGCCAGTACGCGCAGGTCGAAGTCGCGCCTCAATACCCATTCGAAGAGAAACTTGTAGAGCTGCACGAGGAGACCGGCAGTCAGGGGAAGCCAGATGATTGAGCTGTTACCCAGTAGCTGCATTGGTCTATGGGTCCGAGACGTCGCTCAGATCAGTTAGGGTTCCGTCAGGCTCCCATTTCCTGACTCGAAGTTCGGCTTCTTCGAGCAGAACGCCGCAGCGGGCGGCCAGTTTCACGCCAGCCTCATACAGGTCCAGTGAATCGGCCAAGGGTAGATCGGCGGCTTCAAGTTTCTCCAGAATGGCTTGTAGCTGGGCATAGCTTTCTTCATACGGGAGTTCGGGGGTTTGATCGGACCCGCTGTTCTGGTTTTCCATTTCGATCCTTTCGGTACCGGCCAATTTTGGCATCAGTATATCAGAGAGAGGACAGGTTTCAGCAATGGAAAAGCGGGCCCCGTGATTCGAACTTTGTCCAGGGCAGGATTGGCACAGTTCAGGCCGTAGGCAGTAGAATCCGGCACAGTTACAGAGATGGATTCCGACGGCATTTTGGTGTCCGACCTTTGGAAGAGTTCACCAGAATCAAGGGTTGTACGATGGAGGACCAGATGTCCGACAACCGCCAATATCGACCGGCAGTAGTGATAGTGGAACCGGACCTCTTTTTTTCGGTCAGGCTGGAGGACGTTGTACGGGCGGCCGGCGGCGACCCATACACCGTCGACGAAGCCGACCAGTTTGTGGAGGCGGTAGCACGAACCTTCCCTGTGCTCGCCCTGCTGGATCTGAAGACACCCGGAGACTGGGAAGCGGCCGTTCGTGAATGCAAAGTGAAGCCGCACACGCGCCTGGTACCGATCTTTGCGTTCGGCAGCCACGTAGACGTGGAGACGCTGCAGCGCGCCCGCAGAGCCGGGGCGGACCATGCCTGGGCGCGCAGCAAAATGATGGAGGAGCTGGTGGCGGTAGTTGACCGGCACATACATCCGCCGGTTCGCCATCTGGAAGGCTGTGACGAACTGCCCAGCCGCGCTGCAGTGGCCGGGTTGCTCGCCTTTAACGAGGGGCAGTACTTCGAACAGCACGAATACCTGGAGCTGGCCTGGAACGAGGAAACGCGTGCTGTGCGCGATGTGTACCAGGGCATCTTGCAGGTAGGGGTAGCCTTTCTTCAGATAGAGCGAGGAAACCGGCGAGGCGCCCTGAAGATGTTTCGTCGCGGCCTACCAAAGCTGCGCGGTGTGGCCGACGTGTGCCAGGGGATTGAGGTGGGGGCATTTCGTGCGGCATCCGAGCAGATTCATCGCGAGCTGTCCGAGCAGGGCCCTGAGGAACCTGTTGGGACAGCTGGGATTACTTTTCCTGAGGTTGTGTTTGACAACCCTTACGGAGCAACCAGGCCTGACGATCTTGGGATTATCCTTCCGGACGAAGGCTAAGTAGATTCGGCTTGAGAAGATTCATCACTTGTCGAAAGCCGTTGGGTCTCCTCTTCTTGCTCAAGGATAATGCAGGGGATCTTTACAGAGGGAGGGGAACCGGAAATCCTCTACTCTAATTCATACACCCGGCGTCCTTGCTGCGACAGGTAAAGCGTGGCAGCGGGGAACTTATGGTTACTGAGGAGGAGGCCTTGCTCCTCCAGCCCCTGGACTTCCTGCAACGGGACCTGGGTCGCGTCACCGTATAGAGGATGGAGTACGTATTCTTTTCCGCCGTCCAGATAGCGGTGGGACTTCAGCGTAGCGCCATCCAGCAGCGATCTCAGGATTTGTTTCTGTACGGGGGAAAGTCCTCTTTGAGAGGAGGGGGGCCTGAGGGTCTTGCTTGCGGTCAACAGTGCTTCGCGCAACTTCGAGACGGTGGAGCGAAGTATCATCCCAGTTCGTGGACGTGCTCTTGCAACTTGCGCTGGCTGATCTTTGTGTACTGATCGGCTCTGATTTGGGCCATTTCTTCATCTGTCAGACGCAGGCGAAGAATGTCGAGAGCGTCTTCGGGGCTCTGGCCGTAGGCAAGCTTTTTCTTGCCATTATTCATGTCGAACAAGTACATGTAGTGGGGATTGGAAAAGCTACTCATGGGTCAGGCCTTAACCAGTGCCTGCTGGTACATGCCGTCATAGCCCCGCTGTTGCTGCTCCTCAGACAGACCGCGATTCACTTCCGCATCGTACTTGCCGGCGAGCAGTTCGCGGTAGAAGCCGTAGTTGACGCCCTTAACCTTTTCGTCGTCCGGGAAGCGGTGATAGTTGTCCTTGCTCATCAGGCTCTTGCCCTCGGCGATCAACTGGAATCCGAGTGCCGAGCCGGGGTAGGGTGCGTAGTAAGAGATGGACGGGAATACGCGCTTCATGCGTTTGAGCATGCGCATTGTTTTGAAGGCATCTTCGTCGGTTTCGCCTGGAATGCCGAGCATGATGTTCGACCAGAAGACGGGCGGTTCCTTTCCTTCCGCCACCATCTCATCCCCAAGGCGGTTGACGAGATCGATGGCGAAGTTGTTGTCCTCCTCAGTGCACTCCTTGTTGAGGAGTTTCAGTATGCGATCACTACCCGACTCAAAGCCGATCGAGATCAGATTCCAGTTCGTCTCGCGCACGAGGGCGGTGAAGAGATCGGGCCACTGGCGCACGGTGTCGGCGCGGCCGGCTGCCCAGTAGGGCCACAGTTTATTGGCGCGGCGGGGATACTCCTCGATCCACTCCTGCAGCCACTTCGGGTTCTGGAAGAACATGGAGTCGTGGATTACAACTGAGCCCACTCCGTACTTCTCGTCGAGCGCGTTAAGTTCGTCGATCACCATGGAGACGGGACGGCGTCCCATGTTGGGGATGTAGGATGCCTCGTTGCAGAATACGCACTGCCAAGGGCAGACCCGGCTGGTGATGATGGTGGCGACAGGAGGAGGCCCCCAGCCGCACTCCGGCTCCATCGGCCAGTTGAAATTTCGTTCCAGCTTCAGGGCGCGCACTGCGCGCCTAGGCCGGGCGTTGGCGAGCGCCTCCTTCCAGTTGGCCGGTTTGGGCCACAACTCCCGGTCGATCTCCGGCCAGTCGGCCATTGTGCGCGAGCCTTGTCCCAGGAACACTCTCGGAAAGCTCTCAGGATCACGGACCAGATCGAGGATAATCTCTTCACCGGCACCTTGGCAGATCTTGTCAAAGGCGTCAGCCTCGGCCATTTCTTCCGGCGCGACCGTGGCGTGCATGCCGCCGGCCAGAACCAGGCCTCCGGGATTGATCTCCTTGAAGATCTGAGCGGCTTTCAGGGCGACAGGAAAGGTGTAGCTGCGCACATTCATCAGTGCCATCTTGTAGCCGCGAAGTTTCGGGGCCAGCTGTTCCCAAGAGGTGACTGCCCGCGTAGAAACGATGTCGGTCTTCAGGCCATTCTGATGCATAATCGTGCGCAAAAGCCCAAGACCGTGGTCTTGCCACTGTTCGTGGGGACCCTGCGGGTATACCAGATCACCAAGATCGCCCAAGTCGATCCAGATGATGTCGCTCTCACGTTTCCCGCTACTTTGCCAGTTCAACTTCAACAGACGCTCCTCCAACTTCCAATAGGGATCGAGACAGACACCTCAAAACTGCTGACTCTCGGCACGTCGCCACCTCTCTTGTCGACCGGAAAGGCAATGAGAGATCTTACATGCTGGCATATTTGCCGACCGACTCATCGATTTCATCGGCCCAGGCATCGATGCCTCCGGCCATACTGACAGCATTTGACCAGCCCTGTTGACGCAGAAAGACGGTTACCTGTGCGCTGCGCAGTCCTTTATGGCAGAACAGGACCACTTCCAGTTCCTTGTTCTGCTGTATGTCCTCCGGAATGGCGTCGAGACGCCGCTCACGAAGCTCGCTCAAGGGCATGTTGATGAAATCTGCATCAGGGAGACTTGCGAGTTCAAGTTCATTGGGTTCACGCACGTCGACCAGCAGGAATTCGGTATCGTCCTTCTGTTTAGCGGCGACATCGTGCACGCTGATTTCCGGAGCGCCATACGGGTTGGGCATCGTCTTGACTCACGTTTTCTTGTACCTGCCGGCCAGGAAGATAAATTTGGGAAAAGAGTTCAGGGGACGGGGACTCACTCGCTCTGCTTTCAGAAGTCTTCGGGATCGATGGGTTGACGGCCACCGAAACCGGCGTTGACGTCGTGCCAGAATGAGAGGTCATCTTCGCCATGTTTCCAGCAGAGATAGACTTCGCGCCCGTTGCGAATTGACAGGAAATCGATGAGGCCCATGTCGATATCCTTTACCAGGATACCCATTTTCAGGATCCCCTTTACGCCGGTCTCCAGTTTGTCGAATTGGGAGTAGACGGAGCCTGCCGCGGCGTTGCCACCGTTTTGGGCAGCCTTCTGCAGAACCGGCCAGATTTCGGGACGCAGACGGAGGATCTCACTGCGCGCCTCCTGAACCTGCGACATCAGGGCCTTAACGACCGGAAGCGCGGCTTTCGCTTCGTTCAAAGTGTAATAGCGGGCCTGCATAGCGCTCCAACCCGGTCAGGGCAAAGTGGAAAGATCAGGTTGCTCGCCCAGGCACTGTGACGAACAACCTGTTGGTTTCCGAACTCTACTTTGCCTCTGCCGACTCACATCGTCAGGTCAACGACTAATGTCCGCAGCCACTGCCGCAGCCCGCGCCGGCCGACGCGCCAGCCGGAGCGCCGTTGGTACGAAAGCTGCTTCCGCAACCGCAGGAACTGACGGCATTGGGATTCTCAATGTGGAATCCTCCGCCCATCAGGTTGTCGATGTAGTCGATGCTGGAGCCGCCAACATAGAAGAAGCTGGTCGGATCGACAACGACGCGCAGGCCAAACTGCTCAAAGACCTGGTCCGCTTCCTGGATGTCGTCATCAAAGGTCATGCCGTACTGCATGCCTCCGCAGCCGCCGCCCTTGACAAAGACTCGCAGCGCGTGCGACTCCCGCAGGCCCTTCTGATCGAGGATGCCGCCCAGCTTCTCGGCAGCCATCTCCGTAAGCGTAATCTCTTTCGTGGCAGTGTCGGTCAGAGTAATGTCCATCGGAATCTCCTCAAAGGTATGGATAAATGTGACAAGAGTTCGTGGTCTGAAATTCAGTGATTACACTGGTCCTTCGTTATGGACGCGGACCTAGAGCAAGACTGCTCTCACCCCTCACCAGAGATGGGTCTAAGTCACTGACCCTCTCGCCGGTACATTAGCCGCCAATCTGGTTCATGGCCCGGTTTTCGGCGAAGACGCCGGAATCCAGTCCATGGCCCCACGGCTTATGGAACGCCCCTTCCTTCATCAACTCTCGTATCTTATCGAAATCAGCACCGCCGCGCAAAGGAGACAGCAGGTCTACTTCGTCATCACGCAGAAGGCAGAGCCGCAGCTTTCCGTCTGCAGTGAGACGTACGCGGCCGCATCCCTGACAGAATGGTTCTGTGACGCTGCTGATGAAGCCGAGGGTGCCTGCTGCGCCTGGGATGCGAAACGGGCGGCTGGGATCGACGAAGTCGTAACTCGCCTCTTCAAGCTCACCGAAGACTGATTCGACATTTTGGCGGATCTCTCTGAAGGAGACGACATGGCTTAGCTGGAAGTCGCTGACCTCTCCGAACGGCATCATTTCAATGAAGCGGACCTCCCAGTCTTTGTTCAGAGTCAGGGCGGCCAGATCGATGACGTCTTCCTCATTGAAGCCGCGGGTGACAACGCAGTTCAGTTTAACCGGACGCAAGCCAGCCCGCTCGGCCGCGTCGATTCCTCGCCATACGTCATCAATATCCCCCCAGCGGGTAATACGGCGGAAGCGGTCCGGATCGATCGTGTCTATGCTGATGTTAACCCGGTTGAGGCCGGCATCGGCCAGGGGTTGCGCCAATTCGTGCAGGAGCAGAGCATTGGTTGTCATGGCCACGTCGCGAATGCCAGGGACTGCTGCAATTCGGCTAACCAACTCCACTACGCCGGGACGAATCGTTGGTTCACCCCCAGTCAGGCGAATTTTGTCCACTCCCAGGCTGGCCCCAACGTTAACCAAAAAGATGATTTCGTCGTCCGACATCAGTTCGTGACGGGGGCGGAACTGCATGTGTTCCGGCATACAGTAGACGCAGCGCAGATTGCAGGCGTCAGTCAGGCTAATGCGCAGATAGCGTACGCGTCGGCCATAGCTGTCGTGGGTCGGCTCTGTCATCGAAACCAGTTCTTCCGCGCCGGGCGGAGGCGACAGGGTTACGCTGCCGTATCTGGTTCGATGTTTGTGCCCGTTCTGCCCGGCCACTGCTCCTTCGGTCAGGGGCAGTTCCTGCAGATTCGGTTGGCGTAATGTCGTTGGCATACTTGCAGATTCCCCAAGGGGTCCCGTTCGTATTTTCAGAAGATCAGTTCAACATTATGTGACATGGGCGCACCGTCTTCGATATCTACCTGCACACGAAAACTGCAACAGCTCTGACCGTCAGCGATGGCCTGAACACGTTCACACCTCTGTCCGCTGAGAGATTCCATAAGCGCCAGATCCATGCAGCAGAGTTCTTTGTGCTCGGCGGCCACTCCCGTGTAGGGGCAGTTGTGCGTATGCAGTAGTCCGGTAGAAGGTTCCCACTGTGCCAGGTACCCTCTTTCGTTGAGAAAGGCGACGACTCTATCCATACGCTCATCGAGCCTCTCTCCTGCCGGGCAATCGAGTGCAACGGGCTGTGCCATCTCCTGCGCCAACATTCGAAAGCAGCCGTCAATCTTGTCAGGAGGGAGCATCTGTTTCATCTGGCGAACGACACCAGCCGTAAGCAAGGCGAAATTGTCGGGAAAATGCGCATCGGCATCAGCGGTCAATGCGTAGATCTTCTGTGGACGACCGACCTTTCGGCGTCCCTTAGCCTTGGTCACTGTGATCAGATTATCCGACAGCAAGATGTCAAGATGATACCTTACCGATATGGGAGCCATGTCCAGGCGTTCAGCCAGCGCACCGACCGATGCCTGGCCGTCCTGTTTGAGTAATTCCAAGATGCGATTGCGAACAGTCCGCACAGATGTACTCCAAGAATTTAACCTAGCAGGTTGGTACCTATTTTAGCAGATAGATTGGGCAATGTCAAACATTTTTATGAATAAATTCATAAAAAACTATTACGGAGACTGCGCGGGTACGCCAAGTGTGGCTTGTGGAGTGTCCTGCAAGTATCACACGCGTGTGCACAGATACGTATAGGGGGAGATGGTATTGCCTTACTGCGGCTGAAGGGTTTGATTGGAGCGGATAACGCGGGCGGGAAGTGACACGCTGTCCTGCAATCCTACCTGACTGCAATGGAAGTTTTTTCTGCCTCTTGACTAGCCTGCTGCTTTGCGCTACCATGCCCGTTGGCCTCCGCAAAAACATGTCTTCTTCATAACATGCCAACGACTCAGAGTCCAGCGCATATGGAGAGAAACTGCTTCGATATTCCATTTTGCCCCACGCAATACAAGCCCAGATTGAATTGCTTCGCGCCGCCGCTGCCTCTTCCTTCACAGCTGGCAGAAGGAGCGGGTTAGTCCAAAACACGTTCGTGCGAAAAGGAATCAGCCAATTTGCCGTGGCCGTTCTTGCCTCGTTGAACCGAAACGGGGAACTTAACTCCATTCAGATGCGTCAATCCATTTAGGCTGTCCAAACTCTGCAAGGTTTGCACAAACGAAGACAGCCCATTCCTATCCCTTTGGCGTCCAACTGAACTTGGTTCACTGACCGTCAGCCATCCAAGAAAGAACATTTCATGCCTACCTCAACTTATCACAGTGTCACCAGCAGGCTGCATCCTCAGAACCACCTCAATTCACGTGTGATTCGTACCATCGGAGCGGGGCTCATTGCAGCCTTGGCCATGCTAATTTTCGCCGAAACGCCCGCTTTCGCTCAGTCTCCGCCATCCCCGAATGTTCTGGTAGACGATTACGTATCCGTGCCCAAGAATGGCAGTGTGGATATTGAGGTCTTGGGCAATGACACACTGCCTGAATTTCGCAGCTTTGATTTCACGGGCCCGGAGTTTGGGAGGATTAGCTCCTTCACAAGCAATGCGCACAGTAAGATTCTTTCATTCAGTTACAGACCAAACCCGAATTATGTAGGCAAAGACAGCTTTTACTATCTGGTCTCTGACAATAGTGGACGGACTCAACACGCGGCTGTTTACATCACGGTCTACGCAGCCCTCGACTGCGCAACCTGTCTGATCAGACACGAAGCCACGCCGATCAACATTACGATCGGCGGAGACGGCGCATTCAACTTGCACTTCATTGGAGACGGGGGCGTGGCAACAGGGCCGGTACTCCCGCCTGTGAAAGAACTGATTAAACTGCACGCACAGGATTCAGGCAATGTCATGCTTTTCAAAGGCACAAATTCGATTTCGGGCGCGCAGGTTATGATCAGCTATTTATCCGCAGAGCAGGTCCTCCACGTGCACACATATTATCCAGACCGCCATGACGGATCGATGAAACCGTACATATTCATAGTTGACCAGGAAAACGAGGTTTCGCACTGGGAGTGGTAGGTAAGACAGCAGGCCAGGAAACGTTGCCTTCGAGCCGGGGATGGCGGCCGGCTTCAGACGCAACGCAGTGCATTTCAGCCTTGCGACATAGAACCCATCCTCGACGAGATTCCGAAGCGAGGGAAAGGAGGAGAGCGAGGAACAAATAGGAGGTAAGTTGGTGCAATTGGCGCAGATCTGTTTGCCGCTAGAATGGAAGTATGGCCGTACGCACTGACAGTCAGTGAGCCGTCGTGCGACGCGGCCCAACCCAACTGCAAAGGGGGCAACATGTCAGACACGCGAAATTCTCACCAGAAGATGAGTCGGCGCAGCTTTTTGCACGCCATGGCCTTGGGCGCTGGCGGCGCCGCGCTAGCCGCTTGTGTAGTGCCAGAAGGAGCCATGCCGGCGGCCGAAGAGGCTGCCGCGCCGCCACAGGAAAACCTCCCGATAATCTATTGGTCGATGTTCGGTCTGCAGGAGGCCGCGCAAGCACAGAACCAGGTCGAGCGCTTTAACGAGCAGACCGGCGAAAACGCCATTTTCATGTCGATCGGCTGGGGCAACGTCACCCAGAAAGCGCAGGTCGCGATCCAGGGCGGCAACCCTCCCGACATGGTATCGCTCTGGTCCCAGGCCTATACGTGGGGCCCCCGCGGGCTTCTCCTTCCGCTTGAGGATTACGCTGAACGTGACGGCTTTGACGGCGAGGGCTGGTCCAAGCCGGCATGGGAGGCTCTGTGGTCCGACGGCCACCTCTGGGGCACTGGCCATACGCTGAATGTCTTTGCATTGCACAGCAACGACACGCTCATGGAAGAGGGCGGGTTCAGCGCCGACAGCCCACCGGAAACGTTCGCCGATCTGGACGTGATGGCTGAGGCGTTGACTACCTTTGACGACGATGGCAACATCACCCGGCTGGGCTTCCTCCCCTGGTTGCGATCGGGCAGCCTATGGCACTGGGGTTGGGCCAACGGCGCTCAGTTCTACGATGAGGACACCGACACCATCACCGCCGGCTCCGAAGAGGCCTTGCTTTACACTCTCGAATGGTTCAAGTCCTACGCAGACAAGTATGACATAGAGAAGATCGACCGCTATGTTTCCGGCTTTGGAAACCGTAGTTCGCTGACCGAGGATCCCTGGTACGTCGACCTGATCGTGCTGCAGATCGACGGCAGTTGGAAACGGAGTTGGATTCCGCGCTATGCGCCCGACCTAGACTACTCGGTGTTCAAGTCCCCCTATGGTCCGGGATACAACGAACCAACCAGTCTGGTAGAGATAGGGGCGATGTTCAACGTTCCCAACGGCGCCAAGAATCCGGAGGGCGGCTGGCAGCTGGCCCACTTCATGGCCGGCAAGCAGCAGCAGATCGAGTTCGGAAACCTGGTTGGCGACGTTCCCCCTCTGAACGAGGCAGCCCGAGATCCTGAATTCCTCAATTCGCTGCCGTTCAATGAGCTATACGTCGAGCTGACTGAATCTACGGGCGGCCGCGCGTGGCCGCGCATCCCGGTTCTGGAGCAGTACAAGACCGAGATCCGACGCCTCCAGGACGAGGTAATTCACGGCCAGATCGATCCCCAGCAAGGCCTGGATGATATGACAGCCAAGTTGCAGCAGGAGTTGAACGACTTCCGCCAGCAGGTTGGCTGATAGAGCCGATCTAGGGCGCGAAATCCCGGCGGGTTGACCAGTCAGCCCGCCGGGAGATGGGAGAAGGCGGTCATGACACTTGGACTGACGCGACAGGAACGCCGCCGCTTGCGGATTGGTGTGCTGTTTGCGCTTCCCTGGATTGTCGGATTCTTGAGTTTCACGATTTTCCCCGTCGCCTACTCCTTCTACTACAGCCTCAACGTGTTTACGACCTTCGGGCAGCCACTGCACTGGGTCGGGTTGAGCAACTACGTGAAGCTAATAAATGACGATCTCTTCTGGGTTTCACTCTACAATACGATGTACATGGTCGTCTTCGGCGTCTCCTTTCACATCGTCCTGGCCATCATTCTCGGGCTCCTGCTCAACCAGAACCTGCGCGGCGTTTCCATTTACAGGACCGTCTACTATATTCCAACGATTGTTCCGATTGTCGCCACATCGGTCCTCTGGATGTGGGTGTTCAACCCTGAATTCGGTCTGATCAACTCGGCGCTAAGCGTAATCGATGTCCACGGGCCGGGATGGCTGACCGATCCCGTCCTGTCAAAGCCATCGTTGATCTTAATGGGGGTGTGGACGATTGGGGGCACTCTGGTGATCTTTCTGGCCGGACTGCAGGACATTCCCCAGCATCTCTTCGATGCGGCGATGATCGATGGCGCAGGCGCCCTGCAGAGGATCAGAAATGTTACGCTTCCGATGCTGTCCCCAGTTATCTTCTTCAATGTGATTATAGGCGTCATCGCAGGGTTCCAGATTTTCGCCCAGGCTTTTATCATGACCAGGGGAGGCCCGCTGGACACGACCCTGTTCTACGCCTACTACCTCTACCAAAACGCTTTTGAGTTTTTTCAGATGCCCTATGCTTCGGCCATGGCATGGATATTGTTCCTTGTCGTAATGGGGACGACGCTGATTATATTCCGCAGTTCGGCCCGTTTAGTCTACTACGAAGGAGAGGAGAGGTAGGGCCGTGGGCAGGACAACGACGACTCTGAAGCGACAACAACAGGTGGGCGCCACCGGCTTTGGCAGCCTCTCGAGGTCGCAACGGGAGACGCTGAGCCATTCGGCCAGCCATGTTGGACTTTTCACAGTGGGGCTTCTGTTTTTTCTGCCCTTCTTCTGGCTGGTTACCACTTCATTGAAGGATTTAGACCAGATATTCACGCTACCTCCCATTTGGATTCCGGATCCGTTTCGATGGCAGAATTATCCCGAATCCCTGAGTTACTTTCCGTTTTTTCAGCAGTTGCGGAACACGCTGGTCATCGCGGTTTCGGCAGTATTTCTGACAGTCATTTCCAGTTCTCTAGTTGCATACAGTTTCTCCAGGTTGCGCTGGCATGGCCGCGACATTCTGTTCTTTGCCATGCTTTCGACGATGATGCTGCCGTACCAGGTTACGATGATTCCGCTCTTCATCATGTTCCGGAGTCTCGGCTGGGTCAACACGCTTTTGCCGCTGATAGTGCCCCATGCCTTCGGCGTCCCTTTTTTCATTTTCCTGCTCCGCCAGTTCTTCCTCAGTTTGCCAAGAGACCTGGACGACGCCGCCATCATTGACGGCTGCTCAGAGTTCGGCGTACTGTGGCGGGTGATTCTTCCTCTGGCAAAGCCGGCTCTGGCTACGGTAGCGCTTTTTCAGTTCCTGGGAAGCTGGAACGATTTTATTGGTCCGCTGATATACCTGAATGACCCCAGCAAATACACACTCTCCCTTGGAATCCAGGTTTTTGTGAGCACCGTTGGCGTCCAATGGGGCTGGATGATGGCGGTAACGACCGTGCTGACAGTTCCGGTGATCATCCTTTTCTTCTTTACGCAGAGAACGTTCATTCAGGGAATCGCCCTCACTGGAATCAAGGGGTGAACAGCGCGCAGGTCTTTATGGAGGAATCAGATCTGGCCTCGTTTCAAACCCTGCCCCAAGGAGATTCTATTGTCCAGTAAAGATGGCATACTGATTGGCACGCACTACGAATATCCCTTTGGCGGCATGGCGACTCGCCCCGAGTGGCTGCCGCAGGGAGAAGATGACTGGCGCCGCGATCTGGAAATGATTAAGGATACAGGCTTCGACTCCATCCGCATCCGTATCGGCCTAGACAGCAGCCTTGACGAGGTCGCCCAGTTGTTGGACATTTGCCAAAAACTTGACATCGGCGTGCTGTTCGGATTCGCAACCTTTTATGTTCACAACAGTTTTATCGAAGCGCATCCCGACGCCAAAGTTATCGACCGGAACGGCGTAGCCTATCCGCAGCACGAGCATGATTTTCGCTGGCAGCGAGCCTGCATCAACCACCCCGAGTATCGCAGACAGCGGGACCAACTCCTGGCCGACAGTGCCACTCGTTTTGCTTCACACCCGGCGGTGATCGACTGGGACGTCCACAACGAGCCCAGCATCGGCACGGGGGATCACTCCTGCTATAACCCGCACACGCTAGACCGGTACCGTGAAGACTTGAGGGCGCGATTCTCCACAATCACACAGGTAAACGAACGATGGGGAACTGACTTCAAGGACTTCGGCGAAGTGGAGCCTCCGACGGAAGTAGAGAAGGATGCAAGTGGCTTCTGGCGTGACTGGCGGGAGTTCATTGCCCGCAATCTGAATGAGTTTCTGCTAGGAGGCATCAGCATAATCAAACAGCACGCGCCGGGTGTGCGTGCAAGCTTCAATTACACGGACCCGTACCACATTCAGCGCAACGGCCAAGACTGGTGGATTCTCCCGGAGTTGGACTACGCCTCCTCAAGCCACTACTGGGGGTCCGGTCCACGCACAGGTGCGGAAGCCGGTTCGCGGATCGCTTTTCTCAAGGCGCTGGCCCCAGGCTCCCAGGCATGGTTGACCGAGTGCCAGGGCGGTCCCTTCCGGTCGGACATTTTGTGGCGGGGAATAAACATCGATGCTGAAGTCAACCAGGTCTTCAGTTACGCCAGTCACGCTCATTACTTCTACCGCTGGGACCCACTGATGTCGGGGCCGGAACCGTGGATCAACCACATGGTCGACGCCGACGAGTACGACACGGAAAGAAGGCTGGCCACGAAGCGTGTCATTGCCGATCTGCGGCGGTACGAAGATTTGATTGCGGCCGGCGACACAGTGCCAGCCCGGGTCGGCATCTATTTGACACGGGAAATGGTATGGGCGGCCAACGCACGCGAAGCTCCCCTAAGTGATGCGGTGGTAGGTCTCTATGGGCTCTTCATTGATCTGGGCTACGAGGTAACCTTTATTCCCCATAGCTTCGATGCCGATTGCGACCTTGAAGTGGTGGCAGTGCCATTCTCGCTGGGAATCTCTGCAGAAGAGGGGAAGGCATTTAGAAGCTACATGGAGCGAGGCGGCAGGGTAATCGCCGAGCTGCCGATGACAAATCTGGCAGAGTGCCAGCAGGTGGGCGAGCAACTTGGCCTGGCTTGCCGTGAGTGGATTCGCCCCATATACTTCATCGCCGGGTGGAGTGTGAATGATTCGGAAGGGAATTTCGGGGGCTATGCCTTTCACGATCAGGTGCTTCTGGACGAGTATACGGGGCAACCGATAGCGACCTATCGCGACAGCGGCGAACCGGCCCTGATCAGTTCCGGACCGGAAGGCCGTCTCCTGATCCCTACATTCGCACTTGGCCGTTCCTATTTTTCTTCGCTGCACCGGGGACTGCGCCGGCTGATCCAGGGCTGGCTTCCCGAAACTCTGCCGCCTGATGTTACAATTCAAGGCGTGCCCGACGAGTACCGGTCACTGGTGGAGGCCCGCCTGGTAGAGAGCGACCGGGGCAATCTGCTCTTTCTCATCAATCGGTCCGGTTACGACTGGGAGGTGGAGGTGCAGCCCAGAGGCTATCAGGCCGAGAAGGTACGGCTGCCGACACATGGCGCCGCCCACAGGCTGGTTCGTAGAACAGGTCTTTAGGGTTGCTTTGCAGAGTGGGCCACTTGACTCGAAGAGAGACCAAAAAGATTCTTTTGCGATGGCCGCGACGTCAGGAACGTGCGCTCAAATGAACGTATTGAGAGAGTCTTGGAGATTACCATTCAGAGGGAGAGAGGAATGAAGACAAGAGCAGCCGTAGTGTATGAGCACGACGCTCCAGTCGTAGTTGAAAGACTGACACTGGACGATCCCAAAGAGAACGAGGTCCTGCTGCGCATGGGAGCCAGTGGCGTATGTCATTCCGATCTGTCGGTTGTAAACGGTACGATCTACTACCCCCCACCGGTTGCGCTAGGCCACGAGGGGGCCGGGGTCGTCGAGCGGATAGGCGCCAATGTCAGCTATGTCAAGCCGGGAGACCACGTCATACTATCGTTCGTGACCTACTGTGAAGAGTGCGCGATGTGCGAGACAGGCCGGGTCTGTCTGTGTCGAGGCATCGACGCGCGCAAAGGCTACCTGCTGGACGACACCTGCCGATTGCACAACGCCACAGGCCAGGACATACCGCAGATGTCCCGCATCGCAACCATGTCAGAATTGGCGGTGGTTCCTGAACAGGCTTTGATCAAGATCGACCCGGGCTATCCACTGGATCGGGCGGCTCTAGTCGGCTGCGGCGTAACGACCGGAGTGGGCGCTGTGCTGCGAACGGCGAAAGTTGAGGCGGGAAGTACGGTAGCAGTTATCGGGACTGGTGGTGTCGGCCTGAATGCCGTGCAGGGCGCAAAGATTGCCGACGCTGAGCGCATCATTGCAGTAGACTTGGTCGAAAAGAAACTGGATTTCGCTCGCCAGTTCGGCGCAACCGACACCGTAAACGGGTCCGAGGTAGATCCTGTCGAGGCTGTCAGAGAGATGACGGGCGGGCTGGGGGTGGACTACGCCTTTGAGGCGATCGGCAGTTCAGTGACGATCAGGCAGGCCTTCGATATGGTCAGGCCCGCCGGGACAGCCGTGGCGATTGGGCTGGCGCGCCATGATGACACCGTGCCGATTCCTCCTCAGGAACTGATTTGGAGCGAGAAAAGCCTGCTTGGCTCATACTACGGAACGTCTCGTCCACGGGTAGATATGCCCGAGTACCTTCGTCTCTATGATGAAGGGAAGCTGATGCTCGACGAGTTGATCACTCAGACCTACCAGTTGGAGCAGATCAACGACGCGTTTGCCGACATGGAAGCTGGAAAGAATGCCCGGGGAATACTGGCTCTCGATATATAGAACGACATCTTTGGCTGTCAAGGCAGAGAGGCTACAGCACATGTTTTTCATCCGTAGCCGGCAAGCCAATCACGTCTAACGACTTCCACGCAGCGGACTCTGCCAACCATCTGTTCTTCATAGCATCTGGCGGCGTGCCGGTATTCAACCGGTGCGCTGTTTGCGCGCTGCAGCGCAGTTCCACACCGAAGCTGCCGGTGTTTCGGTCCGCTTTCGAGACGCGCTCACGCAGATTGGCCAGACCACTGGCAGCGGCATGGATCTCGGCTTCAGTTTGGTCCTCCGCGGCCAGGGTCCCAACCTCTTCGTCGGACAAACCGTCCTGCAAGCGAGTCAGTAGCCAGCGCCACTGCAAGACCCCTGCGCCCTCTTCTTCCCAGGCAAAGACGCTCAAGGAAAAGTCGGCCTGGCTGCAAAGTGCTTCCCGATAGAACTGGTAGACCGCTTGAAAACTACGGCTGAATTGCGCAGACGGCAGATCGCGGCGCGCTTGCCTGCCATAGCCTCTGCTGGACAGACGCTCGTCGAGAATGGCGACTACGCCCCGGTCAGCGGTCCGCCTGATCAGGCGGCCGAACCCTTGCTTCAGCGCCAGCGTCATCAACGGGACCATATATTTTCTGAAGCTACTGCCTTCTTCAATTTCCTCCAGTGCCTTGGTCCTGGCCTCATGAAGGGGGTCGCTCGGGGTGGGAAACGGCAGCTTGTCGAGAACGACAAGACTCAAGTCGTCGCCAGGCAGATCGACACCTTCCCAGAAGGACTTTGTCGCCAGTAGAACGCTGTGCGGGGTCTCGCGAAACCAATCCAGAAGCACGTTGCGGGGGTACTGACCTTGGGCGCGCAAAGGCCAGGCGGCGTCATGCAAGCGCTCATGGACCTGTTGCAGGCCGGACCAGCTTGTAAAGAGACACAAGGCCCTTCCACGGCTCACATTCAGAAGCCGCTCGATCTCGGCCGCGACCGCATCAAAGAAGGGGGCTTTGTCTCGCCAGTCGAAAGCAGGCAGGGCGGGCTGATACAGCAGGGCCTGCTCGGCGTAATTGAAGACGGGATCAGCGATCAGTTCCAGCGGGTCGCCGGCCACTCCGCATCTCGCCTTGAAGTGTGCGAAGCTGCCATCAGTTGCCAGAGTGGCGCTTGTGCAGACTACAATGCGTCCCTCCTCATCAAAGAGGTGCCGCGCCAAGTCTTGGGCCGGATCGATCGGGGCGGCATGGAGACGAAGCCTCAGGTGGCGGGAGGCCCTCATCCGTTCGGCATAGCGAACGGTAAGCTCGTCATGCGAGCTACTTGCCACGGTCTTCAGTTTACCTGCCAGAGACCCGAGCCCCTTGACGGCCAGTTCATAGTTGGCCTCTTCTTCGGCCTCCTCTGAAGTGAGCGGAGGGTGGCCCTCTTCGTTTTGACGGCGGAAGGGGTTAGCCTGGCGCATTTCGTCCTGCAGTGCGCTTAAGCCTCCTGCCAGCTTCTTTAGCTCTTCCAAGTCGGAATCGATACGAAAGACACTTTTTTCCGACATCACTTCCACTGAGTCAAATGCCATCCTGTTCTGCATCAAGAGCTCGTCAAGGTGGTCACTGTCCACATACTCTCTGAAGACAGCGCCCGCAAGCAGCTGTTCCAAGGCGTAATTGGAGGTTTCTTCTTCAAAGACCGCAGTGGCCGTGTTTTCCAACTGGTGGGCCTCGTCTATGACATAGACTGCGGCTTCAGGAAGAATCGCTTGCCCCATTTCTCCCAACTCCAATGCGTTGAGCAGGAGATGGTGATTGGTGATTATCACTTGTGCGCTTCGCGCCTTGGCACGCATCTGATTCACAAAGCAGTCGTCGTCGAAGTGGAGGCAGCTGCGACCGATGCAGTCATCGGGAAAACTGACAACTCGGGGCCTCAAGTCGCTCTTCAAGACAAAAGGCAAGTCGTCAACGTCCCCGCTATCGGTATCTTCCAGCCATCTGCGCAGATAGGCGACCTGCTCGTCTTCCCAGTCAAGAAAGGCAAGACGCCGTCTCTCTACCGCTTCCTTTTCCCACTTGTAGTTGCAGATGTAGCTATTGCGACCCTTAACCACGATGGCCTCAATCGGTCGATTCAGGACCCGTCGCAGGAATGGGATATCCTTACGAAAGAGCTGGTCCTGAAGGGACTTATTTGCGGTCGCGACGACTACCTTGTACTGGCTGAGAATAGCCGGAAGCAAATAAGCCAGAGACTTTCCCGTTCCCGTTGGGGCCTCGATCAATGCCGGGCGCCGTTCCAGAATCGCTCTCTTGACGACCTCAGCCATTTCCAATTGTCCGGGGCGCAGTTCGTAATCGGCCATGAGGGAGGAAAGCGTCCCTCCGGCGTCGAAAAAGGAGGCTAGATCTGCGATTTCCAAAGGAGACGGATCTTTCTCCCCGCTGTCGCTGCCATAGCGCTCCCTCTCCTCCTTTACCAGGCTCTGAGGGAGTTCGCCTGGCAGTTCCGCAATATAAGTCTGATCGAAGGTTTCCATAGGCGGATCATAGCACGCATGTGCGAAGTACGCAAAAGGAAGAACGCCCTCATTGGGCATAATGAGGGCGTTCCCGAGACTGGTTTAGGTGCGCAAGGCTAAGCTGATTTTACGGGCTATTGTGAGTTGTTGTCATCGGGGTCGGGAAGCAGTTGGTGAATGAAGTGGATGACGCCGTTGGAGGCCTCCACATCAGACGTGACGATGCTGATTCCTTCGACACTGAGAGATCCGTCATCGCCGGTACTGATGTCGATGGTCCCGCCATGGAGCGTGGTCAGTGAAGATTGCGAAGAAAGGTCGGACACCGTCAGTTTTCCGGACACAATGTGGTACCTGAGCGTATCGGCCAGCAGTTCCGAATCCGCCATCAGCATGTCCAGCCTCGCCTCGGGCAGCGAAGCAAACGCAGCGTTTGTCGGAGCAAAGATGGTATATGGGCCGCCGTCGGCAACGGAGGTAGTCAGGCCGGCCAGATCGAGTGCCAGGAGCAGAATGTCCAACTGCTCATAGTCTTCGGCAACTTCAATAAGATCGTCGTCCATCATGCCGGCGTCACTGGTCGGCTCCGGCATCGCCGTAGCAGCGGGCGTCGCAGTTGCCGTTGCCTCGGGCATGGCATCGGCAGTCGCGGCAGGCGCGGCAGTTGCAGTTGAATCCGGCATGGCATCCGCTGTGGCTGTAGGTGTTGCGACTGCTGTCACGGCGGCCGTCTGAACGGCCGTCGCAGCCGGTGTCGGGGCTTCTCCCGCAAGATAGGCATCGGCATCAGCCTGAGATGGAATCGTCAGAACGTCACCCACTTCAATCAGGTCGCAGTTCGACAGCGAGTTCGCAGTGCAAATTGAAGACCAGTAATCGGTTGTGCCGTAGGCTTGTGAGGAGATCGTGCCAAGGGTATCGCCCGCCTTCACCGTGTAGGTGCTGCCCAGTGAAATCTCTGTTCCGCTCGTCGAAGACGAGGCGGTGGTACCGGCTGCGGGTTGTTGGACAACGACTCTGTCCCCTTCAACCTGCTCGCCTGAGTCGTCGAGGAACAGAACATTTTCGCCCTGCAACGTGTAGGAAAAGGGCATGGTCGTGTCGTTGTAGGTTACCAGAGCCACGACTTCGCCTACGTCGTCAATACTGATTTCGGCAACTTTGCGTTTGATGCCGTCCATCGAATCCAGAGAGCCTGACACAAAGACACTTTCGGACGGCGGCGCGGCATTGATGTACCGGTCAAATCCTGACAGTTTGAAGACGTAGAAGCCGGTACTGTCATCGATCTGACTGCTGTCCTGAGGATCGTATTCCATCTTTATGGTTACCGGCTGTCCGGAATCGATGACAGATAATCCAAGGTAGTGCTTGGCAAACTGTTCATTCAGTTCGCCTCTGACCCAGGTCGACCGCACCGCGCTGGTCGTCACGACGGCCCCTGGCGTGGCGGCAGCCTGGAGCCCCTGCGGGGAAGGCGTGGAGGTTTCCGGCACGGCTGGTGTACTTCCGCTTACAACCTGTTCACCGGATTCGTCCACGAATCTGACGTTTTCTCCCGTCAGCGTGTAAGAGAAGTCCATCGTGGTGTCATTGTAGACAACAATCGTAACGATTTCAGAGGCATCGTCAGCGCCTATCTGGGTTGCTTTCCGCTTTATGCCATCCATTGATTCCTGAGTGCCAGTTCGGAAAGCACTATCCGAGGGAGGCGCGGCGTTGATGTATCTGTCGAATCCAGACTGTTTGAAGACATAGAAGCCGGAGTTGTCGTCCAGAATGTGGCTGTGCTGTGGCTGGTAATCCAACTTTATGGTAACGGGTTGCGATGTATCGATAACTTGCAGGCCAAGGTAGTGCTTGGCGAACTGCTCGTTTAGCTGCCCGCTTACAGTGGAAGATTCAACGGAGCCCTGTGCTGTCAGTGCGTACGGGCCTGCAACAAGAACCAGTGCCAGTAGTGCCACGAGGCCAATATAACGCCATGAAAAATCGAGATGCATCTATTCCCTCCAAATTCCCGCATAGGTGGAAAGCCGGCCTACTGACTGCAGATGCAGCTGCGTCGTTGCGACCACGGGCACGGCCCCGGAACACGGATTCGTTGCGGAGACATCAAACTTATTCTATCCAGTCTAACCAAATCCCATGCCTAATCCTAACACTTTTGTACCTGATCCCGGGCTGTCTTCCCGACGTTTTTGCAGGCCAGGACGACATTGTGGCGCGACCGTAGGTACAACGGATTGCAATCGTTGATTTGCCGCGGCTATGACCCGCGCCGCACAATCAGATGGTGGCAAGGACTGTTGCTGGTTTCGTCAGTACGATGCGGGACGAGGATTGGGGAGCCATGCGGATTCCCGTTGGTGTCGAGGACCTGGAGTGTGAAACTTTGTGGGACGTCTCTGCCGTAGATGGGGAAATCGAATCGACCTGCGTCGTTGGCGCCGCTCTTGGATACTGTCTGATATGTGTTGTCCCAGGCGTCAGTCAAGCGAATTGTAACGCCCGGGAGGGCGACGCCTCTATCGTCGACAGCCTGTCCCATCACGTACTCTCCCGGGCACTGGTCGTCATGCCAGATCCGGTCCAGGACAAAACGATGGCTTCCGGGGAAGTCGGATCTACTCACCTCGGACAACTGACCACTCGAAAAGAGTTCAGGAGACAACAGAGTGCCGGCGTTGGCGAAATCGATACCGACCGACAATCCCGTATGGGCAGCCATCAGGTCCATTTCGTCACACTGACCCAGATAGACCGGAAAGAGCGGCCCAGCATTCCACAGCAGTGCGCCTCTCCTGTCCCGCAACAGCCTGCCCTCGTCAACGGGCTGAGTGTCCTCCTCATTCAACGACCAGCAGCTAGGGCAACTTGTGGGATCATCCTCAGGTAAACCAAAAGGATCCGGCAGAGCCAAAAGAGCCCGCCGCGCGCCTCCCTGGTGTCCGCAGTAGCCAAGTAAGCGCGGTTCCGAACCACCACCGGTCCGCCGCGTCAGGTAGACGGGAGCAGAAGAGATGTTGAAGACACTGTCGACCAGTGGGAGTGTGCTCTCCTCTTGAAGTTCGTCGCCACTATCGATGCCATCATGTTCCGGGCCGCCTTCCCTGAGGCTGCCTACAGCATCCAGCCAGGTTGCGCTGAAGAATTCACCGCCGCCCTGCCGGCAAGTAAGGCCGGGCGGGCACAAATCCAACAGCTGCACGCCATCGCTAACATGGAATTCCCAGTCAGCATCTGCTGTTGGAGACTGTAGAGAGGATAGAAGCGCGGGATCCGCGAGGGCAGTGCGCATAAACTGGTTCCAGACAGGCGCGGCTGCCCCGGCTCCGGTTGCATTTCGCATGGGGCGGCCATCGGTGTTTCCGACCCATACGCCTGCAAGTAGATGGCGGGTAAAACCCATCGTCCAGGCATCGCGGTTGTTGTCGGTTGTACCGGTCTTTGCCGCCGCGGGCCGGTCCAGCGTCATTTGACTACCGGCGCCAAACATCGGCACTCGCGCTGGATCGTCACTGAGAATATCGGTGACCAATGTGGCTGCTTCCTCCGAGATCGCAGGCTCTCCTGCGGAGGAGTTAGATTCGTAAAGCGTCTGGCCTTGCCCGTCAGTGATCGTAAGGACGTAGCGAGGGGGCGTGTAGCGTCCTCGATTGGCAATCGTATGGTAGGCACTCGCCAGATCGAGCAGAGTAACTTCGCCGCCTCCCAGGGTCAGACTCAGACCGTACCAATCGGTACCCCGATGCAGGCTCCCGATGCCCATCCTGCGAGCACTTTCCAGCATGCGCTCAACACTTACCGCATCCAGCAGCTTGACAGCGGGGACGTTGTAGCTGTTGGCGAGCGCCGCTCGTGCGGTAACGGGCCCGTGAAACCTGCGATCGTAGTTGAGTGGCTCGTATTGTTCAATGGTACTGAGGGTATAGGTGATGGGCGTGTCCCAGATTACCGTTGCCGGGCTGATCAGATTGTCGTTGAAGGCAGTTGCGTAGAGTATTGGTTTGATGGCGCTGCCTGGCTGACGGGGGCTGATTGCGACATTGACCTGGCCGTCAATCTCTTCATTTCGGTAGTCGACGCTGCCTACCATAGCCAGAATCTCTGCCGATCCAGGCTTGAGGGCGATGAGTGCGCCATTGTTCATGTCGAAGCGGGGTTTGAGAGCCTCAACCTGTTGTGCGACGATCTGCTGCGCTCTTTCCTGCAACGCCATATCAACGGTTGTATAGATGTGCAATCCGGCCCGACGTACAAATCCCTCGCCCAGAGACCTATCCAGTTCACGGACTACATAGTCTACAAAGTGCGGGGCATAGGGCGAATCTATCTCCGGTGACCCTCCCAGCTCAACCTCTGCGGCAAACGCTGCATTTGCTTGGTCAAGCGTCAGGAATCCGTGGCGCACCATCAAGGACAGGACGGTCCTCTGCCTTTCCTTGGCGGTCCCGAAATCATCGAACAGGTCGAAGCGCGCCGGCGACTGTGGGATGCCGGCGATCAGCGTCGACTCGGCCAGGTTCAGCTCCACGGCCGATTTGCCAAAATAGGTACGAGCAGCTGCCTGCGGACCGTAGGCCAGGTGGCCGTAGTTGAGGAGATTCAGATACAGTTCCAAGAGCTCTTCTTTGGCGTAGGTCCGCGTCAGTTCACTTGCCAGTCCCGCCTCTGCGATCTTGCGATCGAAGGTCTGATCGTAGCGTTCCTCGGACCCCAGGAACAGATTACGTGCGAGTTGCATGGTTATTGTGCTGGCCCCGGAGACGATTTCTCCTCGTTCGACATTCTGGAGCGCTGCCCCTGCAATGCGAATCGGATCTACGCCCGGATTTGTGAAAAATGTCGCGTCTTCGGTTGCAATGGTCGCATTGATCAGGTGCGGGGAAATCCGATCCAACGAGACCCATTCACGCCGGCCCTCTCCGATCAGCTCGGCGAGCAACTGCCCATTGCGGTCGTACACGAAAGTCGTTTGGAAGACGCGGGGAAGGGGACCGGGCTGATATATCTGCAGATAGGCTTCGGCTACATTGGCCAGTGCGATCGCCGGCCTTCGCCCAACAGCGCCCCGCCGGGAGCCGCAGCCGGAAATGAAAATCGTCAAGATCAGAAGGATCAGGAGGGGAGTGCGCCGAACGAATGGAAATCCAGGCATGATACTCAGCTGTCTCTACCGATGCGTGTTGATCTTAGACTTGTGGAGACAACCCCACTGCCGAACCTGAACAGGGTCGATTGTGGAATCTGCGCCTCGATCCCAGTAACGACAGAAAGGCGTATTGTGGTTCCGCCTAGACTGCCGCTTGCAGCCAAACTTCCTCTCTCATTGCCGCGCTGCACGAAGTCGCTGCATGGCACGACGCCAACTGCACTTTGGTGGACTGAACCGGTCGCCTACTCGAACGGATTTTGAAAGATTTCCAGATTTTCCGGAATGTGCAGCAGATCTCCCGGCCGGAGGATATAGTATGGCCGGATTGCGTTGGGATTCGCAGCTCGCAGCAGGCTAATTGGAATGTCGTATTTGGCGGCGATATTCACCCAGGAATCACCCGACTCCACTTCGTGAATCATGCTTTCTTCATGGAACCGAATTGGGATGGCACGTGGCAAGAGCAGGCGCTCTCCGTTGAGTGAACCCTTTACGTGCAGGTTGGCGTTGCGCAACACACTCTCAGGCAGACCATGGGCTCTGGCCAGTCCGGCCCAACTGTCATTTGCTCGCGCCGTGTAGTAGCGCAGATCTGAACAGGATCCCAGTGATACGGGAATACCTCGTTGCATGCTGTATGAGAGCAGTCTGAACTTTTCCTGTTCTGTAGCGGGAATGTACACCAAGTCATCCCTGTATTCAGGAGGCGGCGTATTCAATCCATCGTCGTCCTCGTCAACTTTAATCTCCGGCATCGGCGCGAGGGGTCTGCCAACGGTGGAGTAGCCAGGGGGAAAAGCCAGACCGACCCAACTTGAAATTCTGAGCAAAGATCGGGTCTCCGGGGCAGTATTCGTTCTGCCGCCATTGACCGCGCCAATTGTTTCGTCGACGATACAGTAGGACAGGTCTTCAAAATCGGCAGACCGAGCGAAATGCGTCGGTAGCGACCTGCCGGTGACAACAGTTCCGGCCAGCAGACCGTTTCCACGTGTCTTGCTCAGCCAGCTGGAAGTAAAGTACTCACCGCCAGTGCGGCAGCGCACCGCGGGCGGGCAGTCGGGCAGTTGAACGACGGAATCCGGCACGTCGAACGCCCAGAGATTCGGGTCGTCGGGAGCACCGATCAGTTCCCTCATTCCCTTGTCAGCGATCACTGCTTCCATAAAGTTGTGCCAAAGTGGGGCGGCTCCGGCTGCGCCGCTGTTCCCCCACATAGGTGTGCCGTCGCTGTTCCCAGTCCACACGCCGGCCACCAGATATTTCGTGAAGCCAACAGTCCAATTGTCCTTGAAGTTGGTTGTCGTTCCCGTTTTCGCAGCAGCGGGACGGCTCAGTTTCAACCTGCTGTTTGCACCGAAGGCTGGTTTTCTGGCCTCGTTGTCACTCAGAATGTCGGTCAGTTGGAAGGCGACGCCCTCTGAGATTATGCGCTTCTGTTCAACCGGGGGCGGCGACCGGTAGCGGCCCAGGTCGTCCACCATGAACATGGCGAATTGGGGAGGGGAGTAGAGACCTTCGTTTGCGAAGGTTCGAAAGGCATTGGTCAACTCAAGCAGAGACACTTCGCCGGCCCCGAGGGACAGGCTCAGACCGTAGCTACCCGGTTCTCGCGTAAGGCTTGTAATGCCAAACTCCTTCGCTTTGGAAACCAGTCGTTCATTGCCTAGCGATGCCAGCAGCTTGACTGCTGGAACATTGTAGCTGTTGGCCAGCGCTGTACGCACGGTGACTGGTCCGTGGAAAGTTCGGTCGTAGTTGCGGGGGCTGTAGAAATGCCCCATGCCGACCGGGTAGGCGGTTGGCGTATCCCAAATGACGGTGGCAGGTGATATCAGGTTCTCAGAGAGCGCTGCCGCATAGAGAACGGGTTTGAAGGAGCTCCCTGGCTGCCTCAGGCTGACAGACAGGTTAACCTGGCCGGCATCCTCCTGATTGAAATCGACTCCGCCGACCATGGCCAGGATTTCGCCAGTCTGCGGCTGTATTGCCACCAAGGCCCCATTTGTCATACGGTAGGCTTCGCCGACCCTAGCGATCCAGGCTTTCAACTCCTGTTCCGCCAGCACTTGCATTGGCATATCCAACGAGGTGATGATATGCATGCCGGACCGGCGCATTTTCCAGCGCCCATTCTCGATGCCCAGGGCTTCGGCCATGCGCCTTTCCAGAGCTTTCTCTACATAGAGAACGAAATGCGGTGCCAGGTAGTCCTTCTCTTCTGAGCTGCCTATCAGGAAGATCTCCTCGGCAAATATGGCATCGGCCCTCTCTTGCGTCAGGAAGTCGTGACGAACCAGAAGGTCCAATACGACGCGCTGCCGCTGTTTGGCCGCATTGAAATTACTGAACAGGTCGAATGAAGCCGGCTGCTGGGGCACGCCGGCCAGGATCGTTGCCTCAGCCCAGGTCAGATCGATGGCGCTCTTGCCAAAATAGACTTGCGCGGCCGCTTCCGGTCCGTAAGCCAGGTGTCCGTAGTTGACCAGGTTCAAATAGATCTCAAGCAACTCTTCCTTGTTGAACAGAATGGTCAGGTCGTGAGCCAGCCCAATTTCGAAGAACTTTCGATCGATAGTCTGTTCGAATCTTTCCTCCGGCTCAAGAAAGAGATTACGCGCCAGCTGCATGGTGATGGTGCTGGCGCCTGAGGCAATCGATTGGGTCTGTACATTTTGTATTGCCGCGCCGACGATGCGACGGCTGTCCACGCCGCGATTGGTGAAAAAGGTGGCGTCCTCGGTTGCCACGGTGGCGGAGATAAGGGCCGGTGAAATCTGGTCGAGAGTGACCCAAGTACGTCGCCCTTCCTCAAAGAACTCCGCCAGAAGGACACCGTTGCGGTCGTAGACTCGGGTCGTCTCAAAGAGCTTTGGCAGACTGCCGTTGGGCTGGTACTGCTGCATGTAATGCTCTACGACCGTTTTTATCGAGCCTTCGGGACGCGGACCCAGCCTTCCTGGTACGAGCTCATCCAGCGATGGCGCCTCAAATTGCTCGAATCCGAAGGGATTGTTTCCCAGGCCCGATTCCGCACTGTCGGATTCGTCTCCTGAGCAGGCCGCCGCCAGGAGAACGGCTAACAAAATGAAACCTGTAGGTACGGCACGCCGCGCCCTATTGAGCCAGGTTGAACTGCACCAGGAATCCACAAAGATGTGCAGGAAATTACGTTCGGACATTGATTTGCAGTCCCTCCTGTAGCAGTTTGGGCTTTTCAGTCCTCCCGCTACGTCGCGAAGTGGATTGGAGGAGTTCCCCGTCCCGGTTTTCTGCATCATGTTCCCACTGCCCTCCGTGAATCCACTTTCCCAAACAGGCCTCGAATCGGCTCTTAGTGTGCATTCTTTCGGCACCACTGAGAGAGACGGGTATCTACCCGTTCATTGCGTGAACTATCGATGACGGGGACGGTGATCTAAATTGTATCACACCAATGATTTCTGCAAGCGCGAAGGCCGGAACAAGCGCAACAGGTTAAGTCAATCGGCAACCAAGTTCAGATTGCAATGGATTCACATCGGAGTCAAACAGGAAAACCGCTCAAATGAGCGGTTTGAGGCGACGGCCGGATTCGAACCGGCGATCAGGGTTTTGCAGACCCCTGCCTTACCACTTGGCTACGTCGCCGCACAACCTGCAGGAATCAACTCGCAAACGATCGTATCAGGACTGTATAGCATTGTCAAATCGGGCTAGTCAGAGTTATCCTTGAGGTGATTGCTCCGGACAGGCTGGTATTCCAGGAAACTCTTTACTATGGCAGTATCAGATGAAATGATCGTCTGCGAACGTTGCGGGGTCACATTTATTTGGACATTGGAGGACAAACGGAAGGAGAGTGAAGGCCGGTATCCTCCGTCACTGTGCCCGGGCTGTGGCTTTCTTCTGCCCGCCTCAGATCGGGAACGCGGCTTGGTAAAGTGGTACAGCCCAAGCAGAAGCTATGGTTTCATCTCACGTTCAGACGGACGGGACCTCTTCGCCCACCGTTCCCGCTTCGACGGTGTTGCCCGCCTGCGGCCGGGGGACCTGGTTGAATTTGCAGTTGAGGAGACCGAGAAAGGCGACGCGGCAGTCGACGTAAGACTGCTTTCCAGACCTTCCCAAAGGGGGTAACGGGACCTTCTTTCGCCTGACCGGTCAATACAGGAAGCTACTGCCCGACTGCGGCCGATTCAATCGTCAGCTCTGCGAAAAGTTGGTCGTAAGCTCTGGCTACGACAGGCCAAATGTACTGTTTTCGTACAGCACTGCGTAGAGAAGGCGGCGCAGTGCGGGGCAGTTCCAGGCGTCGAACTGCCTTCGCGAAGAGGTCTTCATCGTCAGAATACAGACAGGCTGCGTGCAGTTCCGCTGGAATCAGCTCTGGGTAGCTGAGACGGTTGGGCAGGAGTGGGAAGGCCCCCGCTTGAACGGCTTCAAGAATACTGATTCCGAAGAATTCGTGCTCGGCGGTACTGACGACAAGATCAGCCTTTTGCAGCAGTGCAAGGTACGCCTTCCTTGACGGCAGATAACCCCAATGCTCCACTCGGTGCGCAAGGCGCGTTGCAGCCTCTTCAAACTCAACCGGGACATTCCGAAAGTTCTCTCCCGCCACCGCCAGTTTGTAGTCGTGTCCTGTCTCCTCCAGCTTGTAGAGCAGGTTGAAGAAGCGATCCGGACGCTTGTCGTACTCCCAGCGTTGATTCCACAGTATTAGCGGCGAATCCTGTCCTTCTTGCCTGCGATTCGCCTCCTGTAAGTCGATACCGACCGGAAGTACCCTTGTTCTGGATTCTACCCGTTCGATCAGCTCCAGGTGATTGAAGTCAGGAAAATGTTTGAGCAGGTTGGGTAGTTCTGCGAACCAGCTCCGTCGATGATACGCAGTGTTGAAGACGACCGTATCGGCAGAAAGCTGGCTCAGCCAGTTGATCATTGCGTAAGTCAGATCGGGTTTTTCGCCGGGGCGCCAAGGGTAAGTCAGTTGATTCTCATGCATGTAGAGAACTGTTCTGAATCGCGCCGGCAGCGTCCCCCTTGTAAGAGCAAGCCACGCCGGAAGATTGGTCATGTCGGTGGCCAGAACGAGGTCAGGCAGCGGTCCATTTCGTACTGCGTTTGTCTGGGATGCGAGCTCTATCGAGCCCCCTTGCATTCGCCACTTCCAGAATCGACCGGGCAGTGTATAGAGTTGAACTGAATGCCTGCTGTGGGCTTGATAGCCTTCAGCCCAAGCCCTGTGGCTTCCCGTGTGGTAAGGCGAGAGAAGCCAGATAGTGAGGGATTTCGAACTGATGGGAGTCGTCATCGTTTACGGGGCATACTGGGTGTCCGGCGGCCGCCTATGGCGACAGGCAGGAAATAGATTCCGAAACGCATCCAGTCGCTGCTTCCAGGAATCGGTGCTCTCGAATTCGCATAGAGTTGGCCCGATATCTGGCGCTTCAATTTTTCGCAAGTCACCTACTCAAGTTACCTTAACTGTTGGTTGCTTTCAACTTCACTCAGATAGGGGATTTATCCCAGATTTGGGGTTGAAACAGTCAAGCGGGGAATCAGTGCCAGCGGGGGCTGGCGTTGTCTACCGTCTTTTGGGCGAGACGCAGTGCGGGGGCCATGCC
>VXOE01000221.1 GCA_009840225.1 Caldilineaceae bacterium SB0662_bin_25
GGCTCCGCCCCCGCAACGCCCCCGGCCCTACAACATGCCTCGTCGACCTGGTGTCAACATTGGTGACAGGTGCCCAATCGAAAGAGTTTAGCCATACCACGCCCCGCCAGTCACCGAGCCAATCTCGTTCAGACAAAACCGCGGCACTCTCTCCTCAATCCTCTCCACTCTCTCCTCGCCCCTGTGCCTGCCCTCGCACCCTCCCCAACTGACGGACTCCACCGTACGGCCAGACCTGGCGCCCGCACTGCGTCTCACCCAAAGACGGTAAACAACGCCAGCCACCGCTGGCGCCGATTCCCCGCCAGACTGTTCCCACCACAAATCTGGGATGCACCATGTCGATAGTGATGATAGATTTCTCTATTGCCTTGTGATATAGTGTCTTTTGACACTCCCAGATAGTAAAAAAGTAACGTTGCATTATAGTACCGCTGTCATCGATTTCAGACCGGGCAAAATAAGGAGATTCCAAACAAAGGATCCGACACTGTGACAACAGCACGGCCTGTGAGACATGAGAATCAGGCCCGTGTCTGCTACCCACCCTGTCACGATCTACCACTCATATAACTTCAAGAGGCACCGATGGCACCTTGGCATGGCATTCCCATTTCCTATGACAGCCGCAAGCGCCGCACCTCCGTATCCGCCGCTATCCTCCTCCTCTGCGCCGCACTCAGCCTCCTGGGCGGGAGTGGGCAGGCCATCGCCGCAGCCCCGCAGCAGAATGAGTCACTGTCGTGCACCGGCACCGCGGCCATTCCCGACCCGGAACCCGTCGGCCTCGTCGCCGACTGTGAAACGCTCCTCGGCCTCAAGGACGAACTGGCCGGCGATGCCGCCCTGAACTGGAGTTCCTCTCTCCCCATATCCGACTGGGAAGGCGTCACCGTCGAAAATGATCGTGTGACCAAGTTGGACCTCTACAGAATAGGACTGACAGGGAGCATTCCGGCTGAACTGGCCAATCTGACGAACTTGAAGAGATTGAACCTCGATAGCAACGAACTGACAGGGAGCATTCCTGACGAGCTGGCCATTCTAACGAATATTGAGCACATCTCCCTCTCCTTTAACCAACTGACGGGCTCCCTGCCGGCTTGGCTGGGAAATCTGACGAACCTGAAGGAATTGGACCTCGCTTTCAACCAGATAACGGGTACCATTCCCGCCGAGCTGGGCAGGCTGACAAATCTGACGATATTGGGACTCGCCGCCAACGAACTGACAGGGAGCATTCCTGACGAGCTGGCCAATCTGACGAAGATAGAGCAAATCTTCATCTTCTCTAACCAGTTGACGGGCTCTGTGCCGGCTTGGCTGGGACATCTGACGAACCTGAAGGGATTGAACATCAATATCAACCAGCTGTCGGGTAACATCCCGGCCGAGCTGGGCAACCTGACGAACTTGGAGGTGCTCAACCTTGGTGCCAACCGACTGACCGGTACCATCCCTTCCGAATTGGGCAAGCTGGCAAACCTGACGCAACTGGGCCTCGCTGACAACCAACTGACGGGGCAATTTCCGGCCGAGTTGAGCAACCTCACGAACCTGAAGCAGCTGTACCTCGGCGGCAATAGCTTGACCGGTAATATCCCGACCTGGCTGGGCAACTTCACGAAATTGGAATCGTTGCTCCTCAACGGCACGCAACTGACAGGTCATATCCCCGTTGAGTTGACGACCCTGACGAACCTGGAGCAGTTGTACCTCGGTCGCAATCAGTTAACGGGTACCATCCCCGCCGGATTGAGCAAACTGACGAACCTGCGGCAACTGTACCTCTCCTCCAACCAGCTGACAGGTGCCATCCCCGTCGAGTTAGGATCGCTGACGAACCTTAGGTCCCTGCAACTCTCCTCCAACCAGCTGACGGGTACGATCCCGGTTGAGTTGAGCAGGCTCACGAACCTTGACGAACTGTCACTCTCCTCCAACCACCTGACCGGTACCATCCCTCCGGAGCTGGGCAAGCTGACCAACCTGCAATACTTGGCCCTTGACAACAATGACCTGACGGGTACCATCCCCGTCGAGTTGGGTGAACTGACGAATTTAGCGTCTTTGCTCCTCGCCGACAACGACCTGACCGGATCAATTCCCACCGAGCTGGATATCCTGGTTCCCCCGACGGGCAAGCTGTATAGAGTGCGCATCGCCACCGGCAACCCCGGCCTCTGTGGACCCATACCCCCGGCCCTGCACGCGTTTACCCCAACTAGCCCTGGTGCTGTCAACGACCTCGGCAGCGACACCTACCCCACAGGCAACCTCGGATCCTGCACATCCGCACCGCCGGCAGCGCCCGAACTGACCGCCACGGCAGTCGCAGGCGCGGTCGAGTTAAGCTGGCAAGCCGTGCAAGACGCCGCCCGCTACGAACTCCTGACCTGGTGGGAGTCAGAAACAGGCTGGCAGCCGCTCGGCGGCGACAACCTCACCGGCACCTCCTACACCCACACAACCGTCACACCCGGGACGAAGTACTACTACTCCATCCGCACCGTCAACGCCGCCGGCCAGACCAGCGCCTGGCTCAAACCCTATCCCACCGCCACCGTTCCCGCAGCCGCAACACCGGACTCCACAACCCCGCCGGCCGCGCCCGAACTGACCGCCACGGCAGTCGCAGGCGCTATCGAGTTAAGCTGGCAAGCCGTACAGGACGCCGCCCGCTACGAGCTCCTGACCTGGTGGGACGCACAAACAGGCTGGCAGCCGCTCGGCGGCGACAACCTCACCGGCACATCCTTCACCCATACAACCGTTTCCGCCGGCATTACCTACTACTACACTATCCGCACCGTATCCGCCGCCGGCCAGACCAGCGACTGGCTTCAGGACCCTGCCTCCGCCACCGTACCCGCAGCCGAAACACCGGACTCCGCAACCCCGCCGGCCGCGCCCGAACTGACCGCCACGGCGGTCGAAGGCGCGGTCGAGTTAAGCTGGGAGGAGGTCGCCGGCGCCGCCCGTTACGAACTCCTGACCTGGTGGGACGCGCAAACCGGCTGGCAGCCGCTGGGTGGAGACAACCTCACCGGCACCTCCTACACCCACACAACCGTCACACCCGGGACGAAGTACTACTACTCCATCCGCACCGTCAACGCCGCCGGCCAGACCAGCGCCTGGCTCCAGCCCTATCCCACTGCCACCCCGTCCGCCCCCTCGGCAGGTCCCGGCGCGGCCGGAGATCGTGCCGCACTGGTGGCCCTCTACAACGCGACCAACGGCCCTAACTGGACCCAAAACGACAACTGGCTGAGCGCAGAACCGCTCGCTGCCTGGTACGGCGTAACCACCGACGAAAACGGTAGCGTGACCGAGTTGCGCCTTCCCAATATAGGCCTGAGTGGGTCGCTCCCCGACCTGAGCACCCTCACCAAACTGATGCGGCTGGACCTGAGTGGCAATCTGCTGTGCCTCCCTGAAACGCAGTTCTGACCAATCTGAATGAAACCGTCAACGCCCACCTGCACAGCCTCAACCTCCCGCCCTGCCCCGACCCCTGACCAGCCCCAATCGTAGGGGCACCCCTTGTGGGT